>JAFGDY010000154.1 GCA_016931895.1 Anaerolineae bacterium | reverse complement strand
AGAAAATAGCCTGGACCCGATAAATTTTAACGACCAATTTTTATTTCGTGCTCAAAAAAGTGTCAACTAAATTGTGAACCATCCCCATTTTGGTAATTGAATTGAATTTATCATCCATTCCCCACGCCCATCAGAAACAAAATATCGCGCGCCGACGGCCAGGGAATAAATATGATGATCAAACAAAAGATTAATACGGCCAGGCCAACCAGGTAATCCCGTTTGCCGCTTTTGAGAATAATGAACTTGGTGCGTCCTGCGCCGCCCAAATAACAGCGCGCTTCCATGGCCCAAATCAACTCCTCGGCCCGGCGAAAGGCATTGATGAAAAGCGGCACAATCAAGGGCAAATACAACCGGGCCGCCTTATCGGGCCGCCAGACTTTTGTTTGGCCAAAATCGGCGCCCCGGCTGGCCTGAGCTTTCATTACCTGCTCCATCTCCCCGGCAAACGTGGGCACAAAACGCAGGGCAATCATGTTGATCAGGGCCAGCTCGTGGGAGGGCACGCCCAAACGCCGGAAGGGGTTGAGCAGTTTCTCCACCCCATGAGTCAGTTCGGTGGTGGTGGTGGTCATGGTCAGCAGACTGGTGATAAAGATAAAACAAATAATGCGCAGCAGGCCAATGAGAACCAGGTGCAGGCTAAAATGGGTCAGGCGCAGCCAGCCCCATTCCAGGTAAACCTGTCCCGCCGGCTCGCTCCAACCCTGAAAGAGAAGTTGAGTGACAAAAATGAGGGCCAGAATTGGCAACCCTAACACAAGGCCTCGCAGCAGATAATTGAGAGGCACTCGCGCTATTCGAGCGATCAGCAGTGTGCCTGCCAGCAAGATGGTCAGCGGGACCAGCGCCTGCGCCAGTGAAACCGCCAGCACCAGGGCCAGCGCGGCCACTATTTTAAGGCGCGGGTCGAGCTGATGCACCCCCGAATTTGTGGGGATGTACTGGCCAATGGTCACGTTGCGTAAAAGCTCAAAGTTGCTCATAAAATGTTTGCCAAAATCTCTACGGCCTGTTCTACCGTTAAAGCTGTGTCTGTTTGTTCAATGAGACCTGCGTCTCGTAACCGGGCCACGGCGTCGGTTACCGCGGGCGCATCCAGGCCAAAATCGCGGAGTATTTGCGGCCGGCCAAACACCTCGGCCGGCGGGCCGGTCAGCACCACTTGCCCGCTGCTGACCACGCAAATTCGATCACACACGCGGGCCAGTTCCTCCATATTATGCGACACCAACACCAGTGTTAGATTTTGTTCTCGCTGGCGCTGTAAAATATAGGCCAATAATTGTTGACGCCCTTGGGGGTCAAGGCCGGCGGTCGGTTCGTCCAGCACCAGTACTTCCGGCTCCAGGGCCAGCACCCCGGCCAGGGCTACCCGGCGCATTTCGCCCCCGCTCAGGCTGAAGGTTAACCGGTCTTTGAATTCGGCAAAACCAAGCCCCACCGATTCCATCGCCCGTTTTACCCTGGCCCGCACCTCTTCTCTGGACAGTTTCAAGTTGCGCGGCCCATAGGCAATATCGTCCCCTACGTAATGCTCAAATAATTGCGTTTCAGGCTGTTGAAAAACCAGGCCCACCCTGGCCCGGATATTTTTGACATCCAATTGTTTGGCGTTGGCGTCTTGCCCAAAAATAACCACCTGCCCGGCGTGGGGACGCAGCAACGCGTTAAAGTGCTGAATAATGGTTGATTTGCCCGACCCCGTGTGGCCGATAATACCCAATATCTCCCCCCGGTAAATTTCCAGGTTGACCTCTGTTACGGCTTGCACTTGCAGAGGCGTGTCGCGCATGTAGTAATGCGAGAGGTTTTTGGCCCGGATGACGGGTTCGATCTCCGGCGGAACCGTAACGCCATTTTGGTTGGCCGCTGCCGGTTGCGGGTCAAAAACATTCCCGGCGGATGAAACCTCCTGAGGCGTCTGCGCCGGTTTGGGTCGGCCATTTTGCCGGGGATGGCGTTGCCGTATTGCCGCCACAAATGCGTCCGCCTGCAAAATATCTTGGGGGAAGTCGGCTAAACGTTGGCGCAGGGCCAGGGCCAGTTGGGTAATCGGCGGCACGTCCATTTGCCATTGGCGCAACTGTTCCGCCTGGCCAAATACGGCAGACGGCGGGCCTTGCAGAACAATGCGACCCCCGGCCAACACCACTACCCGGTCTGCGTCAACCGCCTCTTCCATAAAATGGGTGATGGCGATAACGGTTACGCCCTGTTCCCGGTTGAGCCGGTGGGCAATCTCCAACACTTCGCGCCGCCCCAGGGGATCCAACATGGCGGTGGCTTCGTCCAGCACCAGCACTTCCGGCTGCATGGCCAACATCCCGGCCAGGCAAATCCGCTGCTTCTGCCCGCTCGACAGCAAATGCGGCGACCGGCGGCGGAAAGCCTGCATGCTCACCTGTTCCAGCGACCAGGCCACCCGTCTGACAATCTCAGGGTGAGCCAGCCCTAAATTTTCCGGCCCAAAGGCAACATCCTCTTCCACAATGGTGGCCACCAACTGGTTGTCGGGATTTTGAAACACCATGCCCACCGTTGAGCGAATGTCCCGGAGATGCCGGGGCTCTTTTGTATTCCACGTTTTAACCCACACCTCGCCCTCGGTGGGCAGAAGTAAGCCGTTCAAGTGTTTGGCCAGCGTGGATTTGCCGGAGCCGTTATGACCCAGGATGGTCAGGTATTCGCCGGTTTGGACGGCCAGGTCAATTCCGGCCAGGGCTTTGACCGCCTGGCCGCTGTCTGGCTGATATGTATAATGCACGTTTTTGAGGTGAATGATTGGACTCAAAGCCATTTTCTCGACTATTCGCCCTCAAGCCGTAAGGCAAACAAAAAGCCTCGCAGCGGAAGCCGCGAGGCTCATGGGCATAGCGGAAATGAATTCTGGTGATGCTCTGAGCGCCGTCTCGGCCCGGCTTGGGTCCAAGCGACTTCGCACCGTTATGGTGAGGTATGTTTGTGATTTTTGGTTCACTGCTGGTCTGATGCCAGTCAATGACGGCCAACAAAAACCGTTGGCTGGAGAATTATAGCACGTTTATTGAAATAAGGAAAAAAACATTTCTTGTGCCCAAACTAAGTTTGGGTGCAAACCAATTTGAGCACAAAAAAAACTCGGTCCTAAGCCGATTTTTGATGCACGGTGGCCGCCTGTTCTTGGCGCTCGGTTAGCATTTTGTTGAGCGCGCTCATATAGGCGCGGGCGCTGGCCACAATAATGTCGGTGCTGGCGCCGTGGCCGCTGTAGGTGCGCATCACCTGCTGGCCGGTTTGCAAGTTGGTTTCGTAATCTTCGCCGTTTTCCGGTTGGATGCGGATGGTGACCTCGCCCAGCGCGTCAATGCCTTCGGTCACGGCCTGGACGATGAACTCGGTGAGAGTATTGGGCACATTCACAATGCGATTGATGGCCTTGTACACCGCATCCACCGGCCCGGTGCCGATGGCGGCATCGGTGATTTCGTCGCCATTGGGGTCGGTCAGGCTGACGGTGGCCGTAGCTTTCACCTTATCGCCGCAGGAGACCGCCACGCTGTTAAGTTTCCAGATTTCTTTGGGTTGATAAAATTCGTCGGTGATGATGGCCTCAATGTCGGCGTCGGAGACCACTTTCTTTTTGTCGGCCACGCGCTTAAAGCGGTCAAAGGCCTGGTTGAGTTCCTCTTTGCTCAGGTCGTCGTGGCCCATCGCTTCCAGGTGCCGGCGGAAGGCGTGTCGCCCGGAGTGTTTGCCCAACACCAGCGCGCTCTCGGTCAGGCCAATGGTTTCCGGCCGCATGATTTCATAAGTGGTGTGATGTTTTAACATTCCATCCTGGTGAATCCCGGCCTCGTGGGCAAAAGCGTTGCTGCCCACAACGGCTTTATTGGGCTGCACCGGGATGCCGGTGTAGGCGCTGACCATGCGGCTGGTACGCATGATTTGGGTGGTATCAATGTTGCTCTCCACCGAAAAGTTTTGCGGCCGGGTATGCACAGTCATCACAATTTCTTCCAAACTGGTGTTACCGGCGCGTTCGCCAATGCCGTTAATGGTGACCTCAACCTGTCGCGCGCCGTTTTGTACCCCGGCCAGGGTATTGGCCGTGGCCAGGCCCAGGTCGTTGTGGCAGTGAGTAGACCAGATCACTTTCTCCGCGCCCGGCGTATTTTCAATGAGATACTTTATCAGCCAGCCGAATTCTTCGGGGGTGGTGTAACCCACGGTATCGGGAATGTTGAGCGTGGTGGCCCCGGCCTTGATGGCTTCGGCCAGCACCACGGTCAAAAATTCCGGGTCGCTGCGCCCGGCGTCTTCCGGCGAAAACTCCACGTCGTCGCATTTGCTCTTGGCGTAGCTGACGGCCTTGATGACCTGATCAACGCAGCCTTCGCGATCGATTTTTAATTTGTGTTTCAGGTGAATGTCGCTGGTGGCTAGAAAGGTGTGAATGCGGTGGCGCGGCGCAACCTTAACCGCCTCGTAGGCCCGGTCAATATCCAGCTCATTGGCCCGGGCCAGCCCGGCAATAATCATTGGCCGGCCGCTTTTACGCCCTTCGGTCAGCGGGCCAACTTCTTGGGCAATACGGCGGACGGCTTCAAAGTCGCCCGGTGAGGCGATGGGAAAACCGGCTTCGCACACGTCTACGCCCAGCCGGGAAAGTTGCCGGGCAATTTCCAACTTCTCTTCAATGTTCAACGTTGCGCCGGGCGATTGTTCGCCGTCGCGCAGGGTGGTGTCAAAGATAACCAGTTTCTCTTTTTTGGCAGGCGCTCCTTTGGGTACGTCTACCTCTACCGCTACATCTCCGTCGGTGCTCATGATTTGTTTCTCCTTTTTGTTTTGAGGTTAAGGGGATGAGTGGCTGGCAACTGACCACGAGTTTTTAGCTTACCCTCATAGCCTTTTGCCAGCCAACCATCCCAGTTGCTTGAAATTACGATTTTTTAAATTTAAATATTGACAACCAGGGTTCCGATGATAAAGGACACGGCGACACAAGTCGCTAAGGTCATCTGTCACTCGCCATCACCCCCTTTCGTTTTTGTTTTTTTACAAATTAGCCCATTACCGAAATATCAACCGATGGTCGCCATTCCGCGCAAACCGCCAGAACCTGGTGAATGTCGTTATCCATAAAATTATCAATTAAGGCCTCGTCCACCTGAACATCCCGGTCCAGGGCCGTAAACGTTTGCTGGCGGAAAATATAATCAAAACGTGGCGCCCACTTGCGAGCGCCCAGGCGGGCCGTAGTGGAGCAGTTGTCCACCATATAGGCCACGCCTTTGTAATCCATGTACGGGTTCAACGAGTCTACCGCTTCAATGATGGACTCATTGGCGATTTCAGAGTAGGGATGGCCTATTTCTTTGAGTAAATCTATTTGGGCCATCATGGCCGCCAGGTAAACCCCGGCCGTTACCGGGTGCAGCGGAATTTGATCGTTGTGGCGTTTGGCGCGGACTTTTTCACCCACCTGCCACATTTCGGTGCCGTCAATTTTGCCCATGGGGTAACGGGTAAACCGGTTGTGAGCCGCAATCACGCTGTGAATTTCGTCGCCCGAGGCCACCTCGTCGTAAATTTCCAGCAGAATATCAAAGGCCGGATGATAAGCGGCGGAGTAAGCCAGGCGGAATGTCTGCTTATCTTTTTCGCTCAAAGCTTCGTACACTCCCAGCAGACCCTGTTTGGAGATGATCCGGCTGATAGGCCCGGTGATCCCCTCCACCGAATTGATGAAGGCAGCTTCTTGACTGTAACCATGCCGCACAAACCAGTGGTATAAACTTTCCACAATACCGTGGACTGCGCCCAGCAGAACGCCTCTTTCGCCAAAAATGTCAGACTTGTATTCCGATTCCAGAGTGGTCATAAAGGCAAAGGGCGCGCCCAGGCCGATGGCCCAGCCCAGGGCGTAGTCGGTGGCTTGGCCATTAATATCTTGTTCAACTGCAAAGCTGGCGTTGATCCCCGCCCCGTTGATTTTTTGGCCCTGCTCATACAGCCGCCGCACCGACGGCCCCATTCCTTTGGGGCAAACGCCGATCACGTTGATGTTAGCGGGAAAATATTCGCCAATGCTTTGCAGATAGCCCAATAAAAAGCCGTGCGAGAGGCCCAAGGTGGCGCCGGGGCGGATGGCCTCAAAAATTTGTTTGTAATTTTGGGCCTGGGCCGCATCGGAAATGAGCAGCAGCACCAAATCCGACTCGCGGATAACCCGGTACATCTCGCCCAAGGTTCCGTTAGCGCGGGTAAACCCTACGGTCTCTGCCGACGCAATAGACCTGGAATTTTCTCTGAGACCGACAACGACTTTGATGTCCGTGCCGGCCAGAGAGTCACGCAGATTTTGGGCCTGGGCCGGTCCCTGCGATGACCAGCCGATGACGCCGATTTGTTTGATCCCGGCAAAAGCTTGGGGTAACAATGGAAAAAGATGGCGCCCGCCGCGAACGATGTATTCTTTGGTGTCGCCTAAAATAATTTTTTCTTTCTTAAAAATATTGGTTTGAAAATCAAGTTTCATCAGATTTATTCCCCCGTTGAAAACAAATGGGTGCAGGTTTGGTTGGCAAAAAAGCTCATTGTTCAAGCTGGCTCCCAAATCCGGTTTGGGAACCGGCTTGAACGTAACCTACGATCATGGGTTAATGCTTGCCGTTGCCGGTAGAACCGGAGCCGTTGCGCGGCAGCACCACACCGCGGGTCATGGCAATTTGGCCGGTGCGCATGATTTCCAAAATGCCAAACGGCTCCAGCACGCCAATGAGCGATTCAATTTTACTGGATTCGCCGGTCACTTCCACAATCAGGGTTTCGGTGGCCACGTCCACAATGCGGGCGCGATACATTTCGGCCACGTCCATTACCTGGCCGCGTTGGGAGGCGCCGGCCTTGATCTTAACCAGGGCAGTCTCCCGGATGACGCACGGCTGCTCGGTAACGTCTTGCACATCAATCACGTTGATGAGTTTGAGCAGGTTGGTCCGAATGACGTTGCGCCGCAACAATTCCTCCTCGTCGGTGACAATGGTCATGCGGCTGACGCCGGGCGTTTCGCTGTGGCCAACGGCCAGGCTCTGGATGTTAAAGTTGCGGCGGCGAAACAGGCTGGCCACCCGATTCAACACGCCGGGTTTGTCTTCCACTTGGGCAATTAAGGTTTGTTTCATGATTCATTCCTCCCTATATTTCCATGTTTTCAAATCTGGGATGAGGCCGGCGGAGCATCTGGTGCAAATCGGCTCCGGCAGGGACCATGGGGTACACCATATCGTGCTGCTCTACCACAAACTCTATCAGTACGGGGCCGTGGTGGGCTTGAGCTTGACGCATAATGGGCATAATGTCTTCCTTTTTTTCAATGCGATAGCCGGGCATGCCGTAAGCCTCGGCCAATTTAACGTAATCGGGGCTAAAAATGGGCGTTTCGGTGTAACGGGCTTCGTAGAAGAGTTGCTGCCACTGGCGCACCATGCCCAGGTAGCCGTTATTCATGATGGCAATTTTGATGTTGGCGTTTTCCTGGACGGCGGTGGCCAATTCGGTAATGGTCATTTGAATGGAGCCGTCGCCCACAATCACCCATACCTCTTTGTCTTTCACGTGAAAGCTGGCCCCAATGGCCGCGGGCAAACTGAAGCCCATTGTGCCCAGACCGCCGGATGTGAGCAGGGTGTAAGGCTCCTCGTGGTCATAGTATTGGGCCGTAAGCATTTGGTGCTGGCCCACGTCGGAGACGACCACCGCCTGGCCACCGGTGCCTTCCCAGATGGCGCGGATAGCCTGGGCGGCCATCAAGACGGGGGTTTGAGCCTGCAAAATATCTCGTTCATTGGAATCTTCCTGCCAGTCTTTGATTTTGCCCCACCATTCGGCGCGATTGCGGGCGGTGACCCCGGGGTTGATTTGCCGGAGTACCGCGCCCAGGTCGGCGTGAATACCCAGGTCAACCCGGATGTTTTTGTTGATCTCAGAGGCGTCAATATCAATGTGAATTTTTTTGGATTTGGGGGAATAGGTTTTAAGATTGCCGGTCACTCGGTCGTCAAAACGCATGCCGCAGGCAATGAGCAGATCGGCTTCCTGGATGGCCTGGTTGGGAGCGGCTTCGCCATGGTGACCCATCATACCAATATTAAAAGGATGACTATCGGGCATGCAGCCAATGCCCAACAGGGTCACGGTAACCGGGATAGAGCCTTTTTCGGCCAGTTCGCGCAGTTCCTTCATCGCTCCCGACATCATCACCCCGTGACCGGCCAAGATCACGGGCCGCTCAGCGTTGTTGATCATTTCCAGCGCCGCCGCCACCGCTTCGTCGGACGCTTTGGCCGGGGGATGGTAACCCGGCAGGTCAATTGGCTCGGTGGGATATTCAAACTCAATGGTTTGGTTTTGAATATCCTTGGGGATATCAATCAGCACCGGGCCGGGCCGGCCGGTGCGGGCAATGAAAAAGGCTTCGCGGATGCTTTCGGCCAGCTCCTCAATGCTGCCGATCAAATAGTTGTGTTTGGTGATGGGCAGGGTGACGCCGGTCACGTCCGTTTCCTGAAAGGCGTCGCCGCCAATGGCCGCCGTGCCTACCTGGCCGGTAATGCACACCAGGGGCGAGGAGTCCATCATCGCCGTGGCAATGCCGGTAACCATATTGGTGGCGCCAGGGCCGGAGGTGGCCATGGCCACACCCACCTTGCCACTGGCGCGGGCATAGCCGTCGGCGGCGTGGGTGGCGCCTTGCTCGTGGCGGGTGAGCACGTGTTTTATTTTGTCTTGATACTTGGTGAGCGCATCGTAAAGGGGCAGGGTCGCTCCGCCGGGATAGCCAAATACCACCTTAACTCCCTCGCGGATAAGACACTCCCACACAATTTCTGCGCCGGTTTTGATTTCTCCCATTTTTTTTCTCCTATAATTTTATTTATTGATAATTAGACATGTTTGACCGGCCGGCCGGATTGCCGGCAACGTTGCTCCGGTAATCCCGGTCAATAAAAAAAACGCCTCCTTTGAGGTAGGAGGCGTTTTTTTGCGTTAATTGATGTCCGGTTGTGGTCGGTTAGGTAGTGCCAGCAGCAAACGCCCCCTTGTTAATAAGTACAAGGAGGAGGCTAAGTACAACAACTACGACCACAAGCAAGTTCATCATTTGGATTATCTGCCGTTGATTGATGCTGCTAAAAATTACAAACCTTACTGTAATAGCCGGTATCTTAACACAGGTAAAGATAGATGTCAAGCCATTTGTCGGGTTAAGGCCAAAATTTTAATAAACTCCTGCCGGTACGTCCTCTTTCGCCAATTTTGGTTGAACAGGCAGGGGGAGGCGGGAGAGGCTGGCCTGGACCGTCAACAGGTTAAGGTTTAATATTTCCGCCCGCCTACGCCTTTAGTTGCCGCCGAAATCTCTTTAGCCGCTTCTTTGGGCCGCAAAGCGCGGGTAGCCGCCCCCGCCTGCCACATCTCTGAACTGCCCATTTCGGCCAACTCTTTGCCTAACTGTTCCTGGTAATCGGGCGCGCCGCAAGTCGTCAGTACCCGTTCGGTTTCCACGCCGGAAGCAACCCGTTGGTAGAGTTCTTTGAACATAGGCAGCACCGCCGCTTTGAACTTTGGCTTCCAATCCAGCGCGCCGCGCTGGGCCGTGGCCGAGCAGTTGACGTACATCCAATCCATACCGTTTTCCGCCACCAGTTTAATTAAACTTTCGGTGAGTTCTTCAACCGTTTCGTTAAAGGCTTCGCTGGGGCTGTGGCCGTTCTCGCGCAGCACGTCGTATTGGGCTTCCATAATGCCGGCCAGGGCGCCCATCAGCACGCCCCGCTCGCCGGTCAGATCGCTGTAAACCTCGCCCTGGAAGGTGGTGGGGAAAAGATAGCCGGAGCCAATGGCAATGCCAATGGCAATACAGCGTTCTCTGGCCCGGCCCGTGTAATCCTGGGCCACGGCAAAGCTGGAATTGATGCCCGCGCCGGAGAGAAAATTACGCCGCACCGACGTCCCTGACCCCTTGGGCGCAACCAGGATGACGTCAACGTTATCCGGTGGAATAACGCCGGTCTGGTCTTTATAAACAATGGAGAATCCATGCGAGAAATACAGGGCGTCACCCGGCTTGAGACATTTTTTGATGGTGGGCCAGATGGCTTTTTGCGCTGCGTCGGACACGAGCATTTGGATAATAGTGCCTTTTTGGGCTGCCTCTTCAATTTCAAACAGGGTTTCCCCCGGCACCCAGCCGTCTTCCACTGCCCGATTCCAATCCTTTTCAAAGCGTTTGGCCTGGCCCACAATTACCTTGCAACCGTTGTCTTTCATATTTAAAGCCTGGGCCGGGCCTTGTACGCCATAGCCAATGACGGCGATGGTTTCGTCTTTGAGCACTTCCAGCGCTTTTTCCACCGGAAACTCTTCCCGGGTAATAACTTCTTCTTTCACGCCGCCAAAATCAATAATTGCCATAAGATATATCCTCCATATTCTGATAAATTTTAAGTGTTGGGCACAAACGTGCGGGGAACAGGAAGTAGCCAGGGCGCCTTTGCTTCATCCCTCTCCCCGGAAACACCATTGTGCCTGAAAGTAGATTTGTTGGCAAATCTGTTTTCTACATAAGGCCCGGCCGGGCCTTGATCGGCCTAAATCCAAACACGCCCGGATAGGATAGGGGTCTGTCTTAATTTTTAGGCCATAGGGTAGAAACAGGACATTGTTCCTGTCTCTACCGTCAGAATTTTGGGGCGCACCTATAGGGTAACCTTCTGTTGACCATCTCCACAATTTGGGGCATAATTTCTTTAACTGTTCCCCCAAAGCCCTCTTGCCGCTACCGGAGGAGTTGAACATGACCGACTGGCTTGACAAACAGCTTGGCAAATATCGTATCACTGAATTTTTGGGGCGTGGAGCCATGGCCGAGGTGTATAGAGCCTATCAGCCCACCCTGGAGCGTGATGTAGCCATAAAAATCATTCATCCCCATCTTTCGGCAGACCCTCAATTTATTGAACGTTTTCAACACGAAGCCAGGATTGTGGCCGGGCTGCGCCATCCCGGCATTGTGCAGGTGTATGACTTTGATGTAGAGGAGGGCGCCTGCTACATGGTTATTGAGTATGTGGCCGGGGAGAGTTTAAAAGAACGTCTGCTTAACTTGCATCAGCGCGGCCGGCGCTTGCCTTTGACAGATGCCTTGCTGTTGTTTCGATTGGTAGTGGGAGCGGTAGCGTATGCGCACCAGCAGGGTGTGATCCACCGCGACCTAAAACCGGCTAATGTGCTACTCACCAGAGATGGCCAACCGGTATTGACCGACTTTGGTTTATCCAAAATAGTGGGGAGCAGGCTGCTGACCGAATTGGGGACTATTGTGGGCACGCCGGCTTACATCTCGCCGGAACAGGCTGCGGGGGAAGCCGGAGATGAACGGAGTGACATCTATTCTTTGGGCGTAATGCTGTACGAATTGGTTACAGGTATTCCCCCCTTCAGCGGCGATAGCCCTCTTGACATTATCCTGAAACATCTGGATGATCCTCTGCCCCCGCCGCGTTCAATCCGGCCTGACCTGCCGGAGAGCATAACCCAGGTCATTGAAAAAGCCTTGGCCAAAACCCCGGCTGTTCGCTTTCAAACCGCAGAAGCATTGCTGATGGCCTTGATCGAGGTGCAGACGCCGCAGTTGAAAACAGCCGAAAGGGTGGTTGCCCGTAGGGATAGGCGATGCCCGTATCGAGGATTGCAGGTGTTTGAGGAAGAGCATGCCGATTTCTACTTTGGGCGGGAGGCACTGGTCGGCCAATTGGTAGAAAAGTTTACGCCGGTCGAAAGGGGGGTTGAGGTTGATTTGACACGTCCGGCACAATTCCTGACAGTGTTGGGGGCGTCGGGCAGCGGTAAGTCGTCATTGGTGCGGGCAGGGTTGGTGCCGGCCTTGCGCCGGGGAGAAGTGCCGGGCAGCGCCGATTGGATGATTGAAGTGATGCGGCCCGGCAATCGGCCTTTGGCCGAATTGGCGGCTCGATTGGCCCTTATTTTGCTTGATAAATCGGACCGCCCGGAGACGCTCCAGACCTTACATCATGAGCTTTTGACCGAGGGACGGTCCCTGCATCGGATAGTGCGCCGGGCCTGGCCGGATGATTCCTTGGAACAGCGTTTGCTGCTGGTGGTTGATCAGTTTGAAGAGGTCTTCACCCTTTGTGACGATGAAGAGGAGCGGCGGCGTTTCACTGAGAACTTGTTGTATGCTACGGCCGTTAACGATGGGCGGGTGCTGGTGGTATTGACCATGCGGGCGGATTTCTATCATCACTGCGCGGCCTATCGGGATTTGGCCGGCCGGATCTGTAAACAGCAACTATTGGTGGGGCCAATGAATGAAGCTGAGTTGCGACGGGCCATTGAGCAACCGGCCCGGCAAGTGGACTTACAGTTTGAGCCGGGACTCATTGGTACCATCCTGGGTGATGTGGGGCAAGAGCCGGGGGCATTGCCGCTGTTACAGCATGCCTTGTTAGAATTATGGGAACGGCGGCAGGGGGGGCGGCTGACCCTCAAAGCTTATCGCGCCAGTGGCGGGGTTTCGGGCGCCATTGCGCAGCGGGCCGACAGTGTGTATGAGAGTTTTGGGGAAAAAGAGCGGGCCATTGTGCGGCGGATTATGTTGCGCTTGACCCATCCCGGCGAGGGCACAGAGGATACGCGGCGGCGGGTGCGCAGGCGACAATTACTCTCCGGCCTGGGACAGCCAGGCCAGGTTGAACAGATATTGCAACAGTTAGCCGATGCGCGTTTAATTACCACCAGCCGCGATATGGCCAGCGACGAAGAAATGGTGGATGTTTCGCATGAGGCGTTGATCCGGGGCTGGGGACGTTTGCGGCGTTGGCTTGACGAAGACCGAACCGCTTTGCGGCTGCACCACCAGTTGACTGAGGCTACAGAGGTATGGGAAGAGAATAACCGTGACCCCAGTTATTTGTATCATGGAGGACGTTTAGTCCAGGCCGAAGATTGGGCGGGAACTCATCCACAAGATTTAAACGCATTAGAAGTGGCCTTTCTCAAGGCCAGCCGCGAGGCAGTGGAGGCGGTAGAACGGGAAAAAGAGACCGTCCGGCAGCGAGAGTTGGCTCAAGCGCAGGCATTGGCCCAACTAGAGCATCAGCGGGCCGAGGAACAAATCCGAACGAGCCGGTGGTTGCGTTGGCTGGCGGGCGGATTGGGCGTGGTTTTTCTGGCAGCGGTTGTGGCCGCGTTTTTGGCCATGGGCCAGCAGCAGGAAGCGCAGCGGCAGGCTGCCACTGCCGAGTCCCGCCAGAACATAGCTGAGGTATCTCAAGCCAAAGCAGTAGCCGCCCAACAAACGGCTGAAGCCGAAGCGATAGTCCGGGCCACAGCCCAGGCCAAGATAGAGGCCGAAGTTCAAGCCAGAGCCACGGCTCAAGCTGTGGCTGAAATGGAACACCTGCAAGCCAATAAGGCCCAGGCCACGGCCGAGGCCGAAAGAAGTCGGGCCGAGCAGCAGGCGCGTTTGGCCCTGGCCCGCCAGTTGATGGTTCAGGCCGGTAACCAATTGGATAAACGCCTTGACCTGGCGGTATTATTAAGTTTACAAGCGAACCAGATTCTGGATACTATTGGCACCAGAAGCAGTTTATTGGCCAGCCTGACCTATAACCCGGCCCTGACCACTTTTTTGCAAGGGCATACAAATGTGGTTTATACCGTGGCTTACAACCCGGATGGCACTCAATTGGCCACCGGCGCAGAGGACCAGACGGCCATTATCTGGGATGTAGTCACCGGACAACGGTTTGCAACGCTGAAAGGGCATACCGGCCCGGTGAGCAGTGTGGCCTATAGGCCGGACGGCACCCAATTGGCAACAGCCTCGTGGGATAAGACAGTGATTGTTTGGGATGTCGCCAGCGGCCAGCGTTTTCTGACTTTACGCGGGCACACCGCGCCGGTCAATAGCGTGGCCTACAGCCCCGACGGCCTTTGGTTGGCCTCCGGTTCGGAAGATCAAACGGCCATTATCTGGAACGCGGCGAGTGGGCAGCAAATAACTACCCTAAAAGGACATACCGATATCATTTATGATCTGGCTTATAGTCCTACCGGCGACCAGTTGGCCACCGGCTCGTTTGATAAAACGGTTATCCTCTGGAATATGGATGACGCATCATCGTTTGGCCAACCCCTAATGACCTTGGCCGGTCATACGGACATCATCTTAACCCTGGCCTACAGCCCGGATGGAACGCAATTGGCTACCGGGGCGCTTGACAATACCGTGATGATCTGGGATACCGGCAGCGGTGAACCTCTGGCCACCCTTGAGGAATCTCAACCCATTGATGGGTTGGCCTACAGCCCGGATGGCCGCCAACTGGCTACGGGCACGTGGAATAAAACGGTTACCCTGTGGGACGTTGACAGCAGCCAGCCAATTGCTACCCTGGTGGAGCATGACGGCGGCGTGACCAGTATTGCCTACAGCCCGGACGGCGCCCAACTGGCTACCGCTTCCGCCGACCACAGCGTTATCCTTTGGAGTTTGCTCGATATTCCCCTGGAGAAGCATAGCGACCAGGTTATTGGGATAGCTTACCGTCCAGATGGAGGCCAATTGGCCACGGGGTCAGCCGATCAGACGGTTATTTTGTGGGATCTAAGCAACGGCCATCTTCAAGCCACCACTGTCCTCCAGGGTCATACCGGCCCGGTCAATAGTGTTGCTTATCGTCCAGATGGGCTTCAATTAGTAACCGCCTCAGATGATGGGTCGGCTATTGTTTGGGACTCGGTTACCGGCAAAATTTTGGCCACGCTCCGGGGTCATAGCGGTTGGGTTTATGATGTGGCCTACAGCCCCGTTGGGAACCAGGTGGCCACAGCAGGGATAGACAATAAAGTTATTGTGTGGGATGTGAGCGATGGGCCATCATTTGGTCAGGCCCTGAAAATTCTAGAGGAAAATACTATCGCAGCAACAACGGTGGCTTTTAGCCCGGATGGCACCCGGCTGGCCGCAGCGGGAAAGGGCCAAAAAGTTATTATCTGGGATGTGGCCAGCGGCCAATCCCTGGCCACATTGGAGGGACATACTAATACTATTAATCGGCTGGTTTACAGCCCTGATGGCCGCCAACTGGCTACCGGCTCCAGTGATCAAACCATCATTCTATGGGATGTAGCCAGTGGTCAACTCCTCACCACCTTGCGCGGGCACACCGACGCGGTGACCAGTGTGGCCTACAACGCTGCTGGCACACATTTGGTTAGTGGGTCTCTGGATCAAACCATCATGTTGTGGGACGTAAGCCAAAGCTCAAACGCCGGCGATCAACGCATGGTGCAAGTGGTGGGTTGTGATGAAGTAATTTGGAACGTCGCCTTTAGCCCCGTTGACCAGGTGGTTGCCTCACGCGGTAAAGGCAATACCATTCGCCAAACCAACCTAAACTTTAAACAGTGGCCAATTTGGGCTTGTCGCATGGCCAACCGTAATTTGACTGAGGAAGAATGGCATCATCTTGTTGGCCCTGAAACCCCTTATCAGCTTACCTGCCCTGAGTTGCCTGCCGATTAAGTCTGAGAGAAAAATTTATGGACCAGAATCTATTTGAATATATCTTGAGCGTCAGCCACCGGCTGGCTGAAACCCGGGAGATTGATCCCCTGTTGAACGACGTAATGGACGAAGCCATTACCCTGGTTGGGGCGGAACGTGGTTTTGTGGTTTTGGCGCGCTCTGATGGTTTGTTGGATTTTCGAGTGAAGCGGGGCGAGATGGGTCAGGAGTTGACCGCGGCGGAAGACCAGGTGAGCCGTTCGGTGCTCAAGCAGGTTATGGAAACCGGCCAACCCCTTATCCTCCTGGATGCGCAGCATGACTCCCGCTTTGGGGCGGCCGAGAGTGTGGTTATTCTTGGTTTACGTTCCATTATGTGTGTGCCGCTCATTTCTCGGGGTAATACCATTGGCGCCATTTATGTTGAGAATCGTTCAATTCGCGAGCGTTTTAAAGAAGAAGATATGTCGCTTTTGGTGATTCTAGCCAATCAGGCGGCAGTGGCCATTGAAAATGCCCGGTTATTTCAGGAACTCCAAGAAACCCGCCATGATTTAGAGACACGAGTTGAAGAACGCACCGCCGAACTGACCATTGCCATCCAACAATTGGAACAGGAGATCACCGAACGGATTCGGGCAGAAGAGAGGGTGCGTAAAGAGAGGGATAGAGCGCAGCAGTATTTAAACATTACGCCTTCCATTATTTTGGCTCTGGATTTAAGAGGTCGTATTACCCTGCTTAATCGGGAAGGCAGCGCCATTCTGGAATGTGAACAAGAGGAAGTTATTGGCCGGAATTGGTTTAACACTTTTTTACCCCCAGAAAAAATAGAGTCCGTGAGAGCATCATTTGCGCAGATAATTGAGGGTGATATTGAAAAATTTGAGGACCTTGAGGGTGTTGTTTTAACCGGAAAAGGGCATGAAAAAGTTATTCGCTGGCATAATAGTTTAATTAAAGACAACAAAGGGCGGATTATTGGCGCGTTGAGTTCGGGTGAAGATGTAACCGAGCGCAAGCAAGCCGAAGAAGCGGTCCGGCAACGAAGCCTGGAATTGGCCTTGATCAATCAGGCCAGCCAGGCTTTCAGCTCTACCCTGGAATTGGGCCAGGTGCTGCAGACGATTTTGGAGGAGATGCATCAACTGCTGGGTATTGCGGCTACTTCATTTTGGCTGCTTAAGCCGGGGACGGGTGAGTTGGTTTGCCAACGGGCCACCGGCCCCGGCAGCGAGACAATTCTCGGCTGGCGGCTGGCCCCGGGGCAAGGTTTTGCCGGCCAGGTGGCGCAAAGTGGGGAACTGTTGATAGTGGCCGATACCTGGGCCGAGGGACAACACTTTGGCCAGATTGATAAACAAATTGGCGTAGAATTGCGTTCTCTGCTGAGTATCCCTTTGCGGACAAAGGGTGAAGTTATTGGCGTGCTCAATCTGGCCGATACCAGGACGGGGCGTTTTACCGCAGACGATTTGACTCTATTAGAGCCAATTGCGGCGGCGGCGGCCGGCGCTGTCAAAAACGCCCAATTGTTTGATGAAGCCCAGCAGGCCAAAGAGGCCGCCGAGCAGGCTAACCGGGCCAAGAGCGCGTTTTTGGCCACTATGAGTCATGAATTGCGCACGCCACTGAATGGCATCTTGGGATATGCTCAAATTCTCAAACGCGACCCGGCGGTCACTGAGCAGCAGGTCAGCGGGTTGGATATTATTGAACAAAGCGGCCAGCATCTTTTAACCCTGATCAACGATGTGCTCGACATGGCCAAGATAGAAGCCGGTAAAATGGAACTATATCTGACAGATTTTGATTTACCCAACCTCTTGAAAAACATTGCCGAAATCATGCGCTTGCGGGCCGATCATAAGGGGTTGTATTTTTTATTCCAGCCGTTTGATTTTATCCAAAACGTCCCTCTTGACCGCCTGCCGGTGGCCGGTGTTCATGGCGATGAGATACGACTGCGCCAGGTGCTCATCAATTTGCTGGGCAATGCCGTCAAATTTACCCAGGCCGGCACTGTAACGTTCAAAGTTGGCCCAAGCCAGGAGGCCACCGATCAAATACCCAAAATACGTAAACAAGCCAAATCTAACCCTAACAGTTGGCGGCTTCGTTTTCAAGTAGAAGATACCGGGCTTGGGATTCTCCCGGAACAGTTGGAAACAATTTTCCAACCTTTCCAACAAATAGGCGACCGATATCGGCAAATAGAAGGCACAGGCTTGGGTCTGACGATCAGCCAGGATATTGTGCAGGTGATGGGCGGGGAATTAAAGGTGCAGAGCACGCCCGGGCAAGGCAGCATCTTTTGGTTTGATTTGGATTTACCTGGGGCGCTAGAGTGGCTGGAGACGGCCCAGGTAAAGGAACGCACGATTGTGGGTTTGCAGGGAAGCGCCCCTAAAATTCTCATTGTAGACGATAACGAAGAAAATCGGGCCATGTTGGTTGATTTACTCTCGCCATTGGGTTTTGAGGTGGTGGAGGCGGCCGATGGGGTTGAGGGCCTGGAACAGGCCATACAACATCAACCCGAAACCATGCTGGTAGATTTAGTTTTGCCCAAAATGAATGGCTTTGAACTGATCCGACAAATTCGACATACTCCCCTCCTTAAAGATATTGTCATCATCGCCACTTCGGGCCGGGTATTTGAAGACGACCAGCAGGAATGTGTGTCTGCCGGCTGCAACGGTTTTATTCCCAAGCCAATTCAGGTGGAGCATCTCCTGGAGCAATTACAGCGTTGTCTGGGATTGGAATGGGTTTATGCAGAAAGGGCCTTGGCCGGGGAAGAAAAAGTCGCGCTTTCGCTGAAGCGTGAGTTGCTCATCTCGCCGCCTGCCGCAGCACTATCCCCTTTGTTTGGCCTGGCCCTGATGGGAGACGTGACCGCCATTCAAGAAGAGTTGGATCGGTTAGCCCGGTTAGACGAGCAATTTGAGCCGTTTGTGGCAGAATTGCGTGATCTGGTTAAACGGTTTCAAATAAATAAGCTGTGTGAATTTCTCAGGCCGTATCTGGAGGCTGAGCCTCAATGAGCCAGCAGACACAGGAAACCATCCTCATTGTTGATGATAACCCGACCAATTTGGGGGTTTTATTTGATTATTTACAGGGTTCGGGTTTTAAAGTTCTGGTAGCTGAAGATGGAGAGGTGGCTTTACAACGGGCCGGTTATACCCAGCCCGACATCATTCTTTTAGACGTAATGATGCCCGGCTGGAACGGTTTTGAAACGTGCCAACAATTGAAAGACAATGAAGAAACCCGTGATATTCCCGTCATCTTTATGACCGCGCTATCTGACGCGGTAGACAAAGTGAGGGGGCTTAAGCTGGGCGCAGTGGATTATGTAACCAAACCGCTCCAACATGAAGAAGTATTGGCCCGCATTAATACCCATCTGACCATCCGTAAGCTACAAAAAAACCTGCGCGAACAGAATGAGCGTTTACAAATGGAAAATATCAAACGCCGGCAAATAGAAGAAGAACTGCGGAAGCAGAATAAAGAGCTAGACGCTTTTGTGCATACCGTAGCCCATGATTTGCAAAACCCATTGGGTATGGTCATTAGTTATGCGCATGTTCTCTTTGAAGATCTACCCAAGATGGAGTTAGCAGAAGCGCTGGAAGTGCTGGACAAAATCAAGCAGGCCGGGCGAAAAATGGATAGCATCATTGAGAACC
The DNA here is from genome assembly GCA_016931895.1 of Anaerolineae bacterium. NCBI lineage: Bacteria > Bacillati > Chloroflexota > Anaerolineae > Anaerolineae bacterium. The sequence continues at coordinate 14,868 of JAFGDY010000154.1, read as the reverse complement.
TGCTTTTGCTGGCCGGCGTGCGCCGCGGCGAGGTAGACTTGAAGCCGCTGGATATGGCCGAGATTGTGGCCCAGGGGCGGCAACGTTTGGGGTTAGAAATAGAAAAATATCAAGGCGAGATCATTCAACCCCAAAGCTGGCCGCCGGCTAAGGGTTATGCTCCTTGGGTAGAAGAAGTGTGGGTGAATTATCTGAGCAATGGGTTGAAGTATGGAGGACATCCACCCCGCCTGGAACTTGGGGCCACGCCACAGCCGGATGGCATGATCCGTTTTTGGATAAAAGATAACGGGCCGGGAATAACCCCGGCAGAACAGGCTTGCCTCTTTGTTGAATTTGTCCGGCTCGATGAATTGCGGGTGGCCGGCCACGGTTTGGGCTTGTCCATTGTCCGGCGGATTGTTGAAAAATTGGGCGGACAGGTGGGGGTAGAGAGTACGGTTGGCGCGGGCAGCACCTTTTATTTCACTTTACCCGGTGTAAAAGAAACGGGTTAACCTGATGTGCCCCATCCTGTTCTGGCCCGGCAAAATTCCAGGTTATCACCCTTGCGTTCCAGACAATGCCGGAACCCCAGGTTCTCTCCGGCTTCCTGAAGCACAGAAACCTCGTCACCGTAAGCCGCTTCAGCCATGTAATTGATCTCAAGTTCTTGCAGGTTGTGCGCCTTGAGAAAATCCAGGTCAAAAGCGTCCAGAATCCAATCAATATAGCGCACATTGTTGACGTGTTGGTTGACATCCAAATCTCGATACCCTACCTGAACCGTATAACCCGGCAGTCCCTGACTCAAGGAGTCAATTTTGCCGGGGCGGCGGGGAAACATTCGCTCAAGGTCAACGGGCAGGTTGAGGTTAAGCGAATTGGCGCGTTGGGGCCTGCGTTTGCTCAAGTCTATCACCAGCCAGGCGGTTGTGGCGCGGCCAATGAGGGCGCTGGCCTCATCCAGAATTTTGAAATCGCGGTACCAGAACAGCCGGTCCTTGCCGGTCGGCCAGGTAAAAATCTTTATGGTATCTCCCCAGCGCGGAAACGCATCCATAGCCACCCATTGCCGCGCTAACACCCAGGCCGAATTCTTTTCCAGGAGCGCCGCGTAGCCAACCCCCAGATTTTCGGCATGATGCCAGGCCGATTCCTGCATGAATTGGCAGAGAAAAGGGATGGTAAGTTGACCTTTGGCATCCACTTCGTAAGAGTGAATTCTGTATTCGTCTTGCCATACGTAAATGGGATTTGGGGGATTGTTTTGCAAAATTCCTCCTTGAACATTTCGGATTTCTGCCATGTTCAAACACTCTTTTGGATTGAAAGTTTCCCTGGTCGCTGCGGCAATTATATCTTTGCTTTAGCTGGCCGGCCAAGAAGCGGCGAAAGAAAGCTTGCCCGCGCCGATTTGCCAAAAAACCGGCAACCTGTTACATTCTTTTGTCTGAATCTTAACTCTCGGCAGAGGATTTCATTGTGACTCATCAACGCATCCTTCGTTTTTTTAGAGTGGTAATGTTTGCCATTTTGCTTTTAGCGGCTTGCGGGCCGGCTCCCCGCCCCGGCGATATTGAGCCGGTGGGAGACTCGCCGGGCCAGGCGATTACTCCGCCTCCTCCTTCTATTGAGGCAACCCCAACCCCGGCCTCAAACGAAGTATTGCCCTCCGCCACAATGCCGCCCGCGGAAACGCCTGATCCTCAAGCTGAACTTATCACGTTTGATATTTCCGGGGGGATTGTTGGTTTTTGCGATACCTTAACAGTGCGGGGCGGGGGGGCCTATACCCTGCAATCCTGCGCCGGGGAAACAACCACGGGCGTACTGGAACAAGCTGACCTGGACGCACTGCATGCCTGGGCCAACGAACTGGCCGCTTTTCAACTTTCTTTGCCCGGCAATCCCGCTGGCCCGGACAATATGATCACCAATTTAATTTTCAATGGTACAGGCAGCGGTCAGGCCGATGAAGCCCAACAAAAAATGATTTTTGATTGGGTGAATGGTTTGTTCATTCGCCTCCGCCCGCAGTCGGTTGAAGCGCCGCCAACGCCCACCCCGCCGCTGATTGGCCCCGATGGCCTTTGCCCCAACATCAACCGCCCGGCCCTGGTGATTGCCAATTATCACGACCCCAACAGCCTGACCTTGATTGACCCCGATAACCAGGCACAATGTGAGTTTTTGCTTGATCAGCCTCCCTTTGGCCGCATTATGACGGCGGCGGGCAGTATTTATTATCCTGTTTATGACCCCGCTGTCCAGACTGTTACCATCTGGCGGCTCGGCCCCAACGGCGAACAAATCCCATTGGCGTTTACTACGCTCAAGATGGAACAATTTGGCCCGGTCACCTTTGCCCTTTCCGGCGACGGCTCCAAAATAGCCTGGGCGCGGACGTTGATTAATCCCGATGTAGAACCGCCCACTTATCGCACCGATTTTTGGGTGGCCAATATTGACGGCTCAAACCAGGTGACTCTTATGGAGCAAGTCGAAAATACAGACCGGCGTTACGTAGAGCCGATCCGTTTTTCGCCGGATAACAATGAGCTATTCTATGCCTTACAACCCGACGGCTTGGGCGGTCCCATTTTTGCCTTTAGCGGGCGTTACGACACTGTCTACAGCGTCCTGGTAACAGGGGAACCGGCCCAATTGATTTTTGCCTGTCCCACCACTGAAAACCCAATTTGTATTGGCGATGTGGCTGCCACCGGCAATGCCCTCACCTATGCCGAGTCTGGGTTGGTGAACATCATCAGCCGCGACGGCGCTTTGTTGGGTGCGCTCACTCCTCCGGCGATGGATTATGTTGGCCCGGCCGTATTTGGGCCTACGGGCAACCTGGCTTTTGTTTCGGCCACCCTTTCCCAACCTTCCGGCGATGAACTGCCCCTGCCCAATCCGGGGTATATTGTTTTCATCGAGCCGCCTTACGCGGGGCCGCCCCAAATTTTGTTGACCGATAACAGCGTGGCCGCGGTGTGGGAGTGGGTGGACGAAAATCGCCTGGCCTATGGCTCGGTGGATGAATTTGGCAATATCGGCACCTCCATCCTCACTATGGACGGCCAGGCCGTTGAACTATCGCCCAATTATGCCCTGGCGGTGTTGCGTTAGAGCCGCCCTCCGTAAGGCCGCTCGAATTTAAAATAACTTCAACTGCGCCGAATCTGTTGCTTCTTTTTTGATTGACTGACGCCAGGCCGTCTGTTTAAGCTCCTTCAAGGCATGCTCAATATCGTCCAAAAAACGAGAAGCGGGATTATTTATCTGCTGCCCAAACAGATACCTGCTTGTGGCGTGGGTTAAAATAAGTCGCTGCCGGGCACGGGTCATGCCCACATAAAAAAGGCGGCGTTCCTCTGCCAGGTCCAATTCCTCATCGCCGCGTTGATAGGGCAGCAAACCTTCCTCGCAGCCCACAATAAATACCACCGGAAATTCCAAGCCCTTGGCCGCGTGCAGCGTCATCAACGTCACCCGGTCGGCGCGCGGGTCGTAAAGGTCGGTCTCTTTTTGCAGGGCCATTGTCTCCAGAAACTCCCCCAGGCGATTTTCAAAAGGAATCGCTCGCCGTTTCAATTGTTCAAAACGCTCATTTCTTTTTTCATCAACCGAGACAACCGACTGCTCGGCCAAAAATTGCTGAATTTTTTCAATCAAATCTGACACCGGCGTGATAGAACTGTTATCTTCAAGCGCGGATAGGAAGGGGACCACCATCTGCCCCTGTTTTTTGGAGGCCATTTGTTCCAACGGGAAGGCGCTGCCGGGATTATAGAGAAACCACAGGCAGGCCAGGACGGCCTTGATTTCCTTATACTCCACCAGCGGGGTTTGCCCGATGGTTTGATAGGGTATCCCGGAGCGTTGAAAGGCTTCGCTTAACGGCCGGCTTTGGGCGTTGAGGCGGTACAACACCGCAAAGTCGGCAAAACTCAGGCTGGCTAAACCGTCATCGTTCACGCGCTCCGAGTCAAGGGAAAAATAGCTGGTTCCCCCCACCATTTTTTCAATCTCGTGCACGGCATACTCGGCTTCGGCGCGGTCACTGGCGGCGTGATACACCTCAATTTTGGTTTTATCGGCAAAATCAGACCAAATTTTGACGCGTTCCGGGGCCGGGCTTTTTTCAATAACCTGGGCCGAAGCATCCAAAATCAATTGAGTGGAGCGGTAATTTCGGCTCAAGTGCAAAAGTTTGGCCTGGGGAAAGTCTGCCTGAAATTGCCAAAAAAAGGCGCGGTCGGCCCCGCGGAACCCATAAATAGCCTGGTCGGGGTCGCCAATGGCGCACAGATTGGTTTCTCGCGGCGTCAGTAATTGCAAGAGTTGGTATTGGGCAAAATTGATGTCCTGGTACTCGTCTACCGAAATCCAGCGAAAGCGCTGCCGGTATTTAGCCAGCGTTTCCGGGCGCGTGTCAAACAAACAGACCGTTTGGGTGATCAGATCGTCAAAATCCAGTATCTGGCTTTTTTGCAAGGTCGCCTCGTAGCGGCGATACATCTGGACAAATTGCGGATCGTATTCCGTTTTTACCTGCGGCGACGAGGGTGACAGCAATTGGTTTTTGAGGCTCGAAATTTGGTCCAGGGTTTGGGTAATGGTTTTGCCGGGTAAATCCGGGTAGAGGGTTTTGAGCAGGGCCTGCCGTTCATTATCGCCGCAAATCAAGAACCGGGGACTCAAGCCCAGGTGTACTCCTTCCTGGCGCAAGATCATAGACCCAAAGGCGTGGAAAGTTTTGAGCACCATTCGTTCAACAAGATCCTGGCCCAACAAGCCGGTCAGTCGCTGGGCCATCTCTTCGGCAGCCTTGTTGGTAAAAGTGATGGCTAGAATGTGTTCCGGGGCCACCCCCTTTTGAGTGACGAGATAAGCCAAGCGATAAGTGAGCGTGCGGGTTTTGCCCGTGCCCGGCCCGGCCACAATGAGGAGGGGAACATCGCTGCATTGCACGGCTGCTTGTTGTTGCGGGTTGAGACCGGACATAAGGTTATCGGGTGGGGCCGGCGGGTGAGGGGTTGCCGGTTTTGGATCCGGTTGGGCTTCCACTCCGGCAAAAAGGCCCGCCTGTTGCCGGTTGGGAGTTTGGGGCATGGCCGGTTTTGCCGGGCTTGGTTTTTGCCCGGCCGGAGCGGGCAGAAAACTCAACTGCGCCGAAAACGATTCCTTTTCCCCCTCCCCAAACACCCTGATAACGCCGTACTCGCCGTCGTAGCCCGCGGTGGTGATCACTTGGCCGCAGCGCATGCGGCGGATACCTTCGGCCAGCAGCGACCCCCCGGCCTGCTTGATGTCTTCCAGCGGCGCGTCGAGCAAAATAGACAGTTCAGGCCCCAGGGCGCTCAATAATGTGTGGTAAGCCTGGTTGACCCGTTTGGAATTGGAACCGACGCCGTATACCTCCCCCAGCAGTTCTGGCAGGGCAATTAAACTGGTAAAGGGATGGCGCCGGGCCGGTTTTCCCCCTTCCTCCCGGTCGGCCAGGAGTTCCACCCGGTGGGAAACGCCTACGGTGACCGGTTTGCCGCAGACGGGGCAGAGGCCGTTGTGTTGCAGCGTGATTTTGGGTTTCCAGTTGATGCCGCATTTGCGGTGGCCGTCGTGGTGGTATTTGCCTTCTTCGGGGAAGAATTCAAGCGTGCCTAAAAAACGGTCCGGGTCGCCGGTTTTTAGGGCCGCAAAAAAGCCCGGGTAGGAAAGGTCGGTGTTAAAAATATTGGCCTCGCGGCCCAGTTTTTGGGGCGAGTGGGCGTCGGAGTTGGAAACCAGGGTGTAATCGTCCAGCGACGATACGCGCCAGTTCATGGGCGGGTCGGAAGAAAGCCCGGTTTCCAGGGCAAAAATGTGCGGGGTCAGATCCTCAAAACATTCTTCAATGGAGTCAAAGCCTGATTTTGAGCCGAGCAGCGAAAACCACGGCGTCCAAATGTGGGCCGGGATAAGGTAAGCCTGGTCATCAATGTCCAGGATGATCTCCAGCAGGTCGCGCGAGTCCAGGCCCAAAATGGGCCGGCCATCGGAGCGAATGTTGCCGATCTTTTCCAGGGCGGCCTGGATTTTTTCCACGGCCGCCAGCGTGGGCGCAAAAATAACGTTGTGAATTTTGCGGACTTTGTTGTTTTTTTTGTAAATGCTGCTGATTTCACCGGCCAGGATAAAGCGCACGGTCTGGTGGCAGGCTGGCGGAACGTTGGTTTGAATTTTGGTGGCAATCTCACTTTTGAGTTGAAATAGACCTTCTTCGGCAGATTCCAGTTTGTCTTTCATTTCTTGTAGCCAGCCGGGATGAGAAATGTCGCCCGTGCCCACCATGTGAATGCCCTTCAACTGCGCCCATTGAGCAAGGCGCTCAAAATCCAAATTTTTGCTGGTAGCGCGGGAATAGTGAGAATGAATGTGAACGTCGGCCACAAATTTCATGAGACTCTCCTGCCGGAAACGTTATGCTTTGGACAGATGGGGATCATATTTAACCATGCAATCCCCGCTTTGCCAATAAATGGATTTGAAATTTTGATTGACCGGAAAGGGAGTGGTATACTCGCCTTCAGCATTTGGCTCCATCAGGATGGATATTTTGTTAGGAAGGTCGTTTTGGAAATTTCTGATTCCCAGCCTTCTCTTGTGCCTGCCCCCTGGCAACTCAACGGGGAGGGATTTATATTAATATATTGGTTTCCCAAAGCGTTTATTTTGGAAAATGGCTTTATCCCCGCCCAGCAGATAGCCGGCTTTAGCAGCGGCCCCAGTGTGGTGATGCTGGTCAACTACCACCATTCTGAGGCGGGACCCTATCAGGAACTGCTTTTTATTCCGGGCCGGTTTATCTATCAAAAACGACGGGTTTTTTCAATTACCAAAATTTACGTATCAACCCGGGCCAGCGTGGTCAATGGCCGGAAAAATTGGGCCATTCCCAAAGAGCAGGCCGATTTTGAGTGGCGCAAAGATGAGCTTGGCCTGGAGCGGATTCGCGTTAGCCGAAACGGCCAGTGTTTTGCCCGTTTTGTTTTAAAAGCCGTAGGCCCGGCCTGCCCGGTGTCATCGTCTCTTATTCCTCCCGCCTGGCGAACCCTGGGCCAACTTCACCATACCCATATCCTATTTACCAGACTCCGGGGGGGCGGTAAAATCAAAATAGCCAAGTGCCCGGAAGCTGAAATTGAGCCGGACTTTTTCCCCAATCTGGACCGGGCCCGTTTAGGGGGAGCGTTAAAGGTCAGCCACTTCAGTATGACCTTCCCCCCTGCTGATATAACACCATATTAACTTGATTTAGTGATGGAACTTAACAATTGTCGCATCGTGCTCACCGGCGCTGCTTCGGGTATTGGTCGCGCCTTGCTCAATCAATTAGCCCTCTATCCGGCCCGGATTGTGGCGGTAGACATCAAGCAGAATGCGCTCCAGGTTGCTCTTGGCGCGCTGCCCTCTGCCCGGGCCACAATCATCCCCTATTTTGCCGACTTATCCCGGCCGGCGAATGTGGATGCCTTGTTTGAGCATGCGGTCAAGGTGATGGGGGGCATTGATCTGTTTATTGCCAACGCCGGTTATGCCTATTACGAAAAAATAGAAACGCCCGATTGGGACCACCTTGCCCAAATTTTCCAACTTAACGTTCTTTCGGCCATTTATTCGGCTGAAAAAATGCAGGCGCTCAATGCGGGGCGAGCGTATAAAGTGGTGATGACGGCTTCGGCTATTGGTCATATTTCGCTACCCGGATATGCCGTTTATGCGGCCACCAAAGCCGCGCTGCACCGTTTTGCCGAGGCCTACCGTTTTGAATTGGCCGATCCCAATGCCCTGATGCTGGTTTATCCCATTGCCACGCGCACCAATTTTTTTGACAACGCCGGGAAAAATGTGCCGCTGCCCTGGCCCAATCAACCCGCCGAGACAGTGGCCCGGGCCGTGATCAGAGGCATTGAACAGAATTGGACGGCCGTTTATCCCTCCCGCCGTTTCAGGTTGTTTCGTTTTTTTGAGCGATTTCTGCCTTTTTTGCGCCGGATGTTGCAAAATTGGGAGGGTCATCGTTTTAAACGATGGCTGGCCGGTCAAACACTCCCGCCTGTTGAAATTGTAGCAGACCCTCCCGGCCAAAGATCATTTTTAACCGCCAGATGTCCGGGGCGCAAGGATTCTTAAGCAGAATTTTTGGGACGTAGGTTTTCCACCGCGTCAGCGTTGCCGGAGCGTCAAGTACCATGCCGGGATTGGCGGTATACTGGGTTTCGTCAATCGGTGGGGGCTTGTGGCCCGGTTGGGTTAAGGGTAACAAGCCCCTGCTGTCCAAAAACATAGCCCTCCTCAAAAAATAATTTTATTGACCGGCCGGCTCCGTAGTTTCTACAGAGCCGGTGATTTTTTCTCCCGGTGATTTTCCCCTAGAGATATTGGCTCAGAAATCCGAATATTTTACGCTTCCCAAATGTTAAATCTATTAATATACTGAAATTGTTCCTGAAATCTCCGGGGCCTGGAATAAATAGAAAAAGCAGAAAGATTATCACAGGAAAAACGAACCATGATCCTTGCCAGATATTTCTTAAACAAGACTATGCTTTCAGGATTAATAGGTTTGGCCTTGCTTTGCAGTCCCTTGCCGGCATTTGCCCAGGCAGAGGCGCGGGTCTATCCGCAGGTGGTTAGCGCTACCAATGAGACTATAATTGTTGAAGTTATGGTTGAAAATGTAACAGACCTGTATGGAGTGGAATTTCGGTTGAAGTATGATCCCGCTGCGCTGGCTGTGCAGGATTTGGAAACCGAACAAGGGGGCGTTCAGATTGAAGGCGGGAGTTTATTATCTGCCGACCAAATTTTTGTGGTAGCCAACCAGGTTGATGAGGCCGGGGGAATAATCACCTTTGCCGTTTCCTTGCTCAACCCGGCCCCGCCTATCGCCCAAGATGGCCCGCTGGCGCGAGTAACTTTTAAAGTATTGCAACAGAGGCCATCTACGCTTGACGTTGAACATGCCAAACTGGTCGCCTTTGATTTACACACTATTCCCTGCCAAACGGCCGGCTTGGCTTTGGGCAATAAGTTTAATGGATCGGGCGATGGGGATAATGTTGGCCTGGATGTTGGCGGTGAGATTACTTCCGGTGTTGGTGGTGATGAAACACCTCCTCTATGGGGTGAGCCTTTGGCCTCTAAGCCCAAAATTGTTGTGCATGGCGGCGGTTTTTCTTGGCGACAGGTGATGGTGGTAGCGGTGACGGCTTCGGGTGTTTCAATATTAGGCAGTATTTTTGTGATGGGCAGTGGCGGCCTATTGGTGTTCAGCCTGGTTAAAAGATACAAGTGGCATCGTTATCGCCGGATACCGGCCCGATTTGCCAGTCGGCATGTGATTTTGAATTAATCCTGAAAACAACGACCGTGATCGTTTGTTTGAACACGGTCGTTTTGATTCATCAACACCGCGTTGCACATTCCCCTGCCAAAATGGCCTAAATCCGGTCCAGGGCCGCCATCTCTGGAAACGATAGCCAGCAAATTTGTGATCTTGCTTCTGCGATCCCCCACCGAAACTAAATCCTGCCAAGAGAGTTTAATCTAACACAGCGTTTGCTGAACATTGTTGTTCAAGGAGAGGTGTGCTAAAATGGTCAGAATTTTCAGGAGGGGGGAACACATGGTGACAGATTGATTTTGACTTGAGATTTATTTTGGAAAGTGAGAGTTGATAAAAATAAGGTCAAAATGTGGCGCTGGATGACCAGGGCCGATTCTACCAAGGGGGTAACGTGAAATCAGACCAAAATATTTCCACGAAAAACAAGAACCACGAGGATGTTGACGAGCACCAAACATTAATCACCGAACTACAAACGCAGCGAGAAAAGATCAGGCAGGGCGGCGGCCCTAGACGGATCGAAACCCAACACGCTAAAGGTAAACTCACCGCCCGCGAGCGGATTACGCGCTTATTGGATGAGGGCAGTTTCCAGGAGATAGACGCTTATGTCACCCATCGGCACCGTGATTTTGGCATGGATGAGCAGTGCTATCCGGGTGATAGCGTGATCATCGGCTTTGGTAAAATCAACGGACGCAGAGTGTGTTTATACGCCCAAGACTTCACGGTTTTGGGCGGTTCTTTTTCTGAGGCGCAGAGTCAAAAAGTGGTCAAGGCCATGGACCTGGCCTTACAGGCCGGCGTGCCGGTTATTGGATTGAACGACTCGGTAGGGGCGCGGATCCAGGAGGGCGTTTACGGTTTGGCCGGTTATGGCGACCTCTTCTGGCACAATACCCAGGCCAGCGGAGTGATCCCGCAGATTAGCGTGATGCTCGGCCCGTGCGCCGGAGGCTCGGTTTACTCCCCGGCCCTGACCGATTTTGTGATCATGACCCGGCAGACCAGCCACATGTTCATCACCGGCCCGGAAGTGATCAAAACCGTTACCCGCGAAGAGGTGGATTTGGAGACCCTGGGCGGAGCCGCCACCCACAGCACCGTCAGCGGGGTAGCCCATTTTGCCGCCGATAACGAAGACCACGCCCTGGCCCTGACCCGCCAACTGCTGGGTTATCTGCCTGCCAATAACGCCGAGCCGCCGCCAGGTATCACCCCCACCGATGACCCCTGGCGGATGGACCCGGACCTCAATACCCTTGTGCCCACCGACCCCAACCAGGCTTACGACATGAAGGCCGTTATCCGCAAGATTTTTGACCTGGATAGTTTTATGGAGGTGCTGCCAAATTTTGCCCAAAACGCCATTGTTGGGTTTGCCCGCTTGCATGGGCAGGTGGTGGGCGTGGTGGCCCAGCAGCCGTCCGTTCTGGCCGGCGTGATCGACATTAACGCCTCCGATAAAATGAGCCGGTTCATTCGTTTCTGCGATGCATTCAACATCCCCCTGATCACATTTGTCGACTCGCCGGGGTTTATGCCGGGCGTGGCCCAGGAACACGGCGGCATCATCCGGCATGGGGCCAAAATTGTGTATGCCTATTCCGAGGCCACGGTGCCCAAATTGTCGGTGGTCACGCGCAAGGCTTATGGGGGAGCCTACATTGTGATGAGCAGCAAATACATCCGCACCGACTTGACCTTTGCCTGGCCCACGGCCGAAATTGCCGTGATGGGGGCCGAGGGGGCGGTCAATATTCTCTACCGCAAACAACTCAAAGCAGCCGCAGACCCGGAGGCCGAACGGGCGCAGTTGGCCGCGCTGTTTCGGGATAAGTTTGGCAAACCTTACACCCCGGCCGCCAGCGGCCACATTGACGATATCCTCATTCCCGCCGAGACCCGCCCCCGCCTGATTGCCGCGCTGGAACTCTTGCGCGATAAACAGGTCACCTCGCCCCCCAAAAAACACGGCGTGATGCCGGTTTGAGGGGAGGCGCATTGTGTCTGAGATTTTAAGACAGGGCTTGACCATTAGCTTGCTGGGCATGAGCTTGACCTTTTTGGCCCTGGGCCTGCTGGTGTTGATGATGATCTTGTTGGAGCGTTTCACCCGGCCCAAACCACAGCCATCCGGGCCTGCTGAAATGGAACCGGCAGAAACGGTAGAGCCGATTGACCCGCAGCCAGGCCCGGCGGATGAAGCGGTTGTGGCCGCCATTGCGGCGGCTCTGGCTCACCTGCGCCCGGCGGCAGAGGTATACCCCGCTAACCTGGGCGCAGCCCTCGAGGCCGGTCCCGGCGGGTGGTGGGCCGTGGGCCGGGCCAGGTTGCAGTCTGTTACTACTTCAAGAACAACCGGATGGAGAGATTAACCGTGGAATCAACAACTAATCACCGCAGTTTGAAGATAACCGTTAATGACAAAGAATATTTAGTGGAGGTAGAAGACCCTTCAACTTCGCCGCTGACGGTCAAAGTCAACGGGCAACCCTACCGGGTGACTATTGACCCGGCGGCGAAGGAATCGGCGCCGGTTGAGAAGACGGCGCTGCCCCAGACCATTATGCCTCAAACTCCCGCCTCGGAGAAAATAGTGGCAACCCCGGTTACGGTTAACAGCAAAGCGGTTAAAGCGCCCATGCCCGGCCACATTGTTCATATCTCGGTTCAACCGGGCGACGAGGTTAATGTAGGGCAGGAACTTTGCTCTTTGGAGGCAATGAAAATGAAAAACGCTATTCGCGCGCACCGGGCCGGGATTGTGGCCGAGGTGGCGGTGAGCTTGGGACAAGCCGTGGCTTACGGCGATGTGCTGGTTACGTTTGCGTGAGGCGGCATAATGGAATTAGATAATCTTCTTCAACTTTTGCAGGCCCCAACCTTGCTCACGTGGCAGATGGCCGTGATGATGATGGCCGGCGGCGTGCTCATTTACCTGGGCATTGCCAAAGATTACGAGCCGGTATTGTTGATTCCCATTGGCTTTGGGGCCATTTTGACCAACCTGCCGCTGACGGGCATTGCCAGTGAAAATGGCTTGTTAGGACTGCTCTACGAGGCCGGCATAAGAACAGAACTTTTTCCCCTGCTCATCTTCATTGGCGTGGGAGCCATGACCGATTTTGGCCCACTGTTGGAAAATCCCAAAATGGCTTTACTGGGCGCGGCCGGACAATTTGGCATTTTTGGCGCGTTGATGCTGGCCTTGTTGTTGGGATTCCAGTTGAACGAGGCTGCTTCAATTGGCATTATCGGGGCGATTGACGGCCCCACCGCCATTTACGTATCCACCAAGCTGGCCCCCCACCTGCTGGGGCCAATTGCGGTGGCGGCGTACAGTTACATGTCGCTAGTGCCCATCATCCAACCGCCGGTAATGCGCCTGCTCACCACCGACGCCGAGCGCAAAGTGCGCATGCCTTACACCCAACGAGAAGTGTCCCGCCTGGCCCGGATTCTTTTCCCCATCATTGTTACGGTCATTGTGTCGTTGCTGGCGCCGGTAGCTTCGCCGCTGATTGCCACCCTGATGTTTGGCAACTTGCTGCGCGAATCGCTGGTGGTAGAGCGGTTGAGCGAGTCGGCCCAGAATGAGATTGCCAATGTCACCACCATCTTCTTGGGTTTGACCATCGGCAGCACTATGACCGGGGCCAACTTTATTCGGCTAGATACGCTGTTGATTTTGGCCATTGGCCTATTGGCTTTTGTGTTAGACACCACCGGAGGGGTTTTGTTTGGCAAGCTGATGTATGTTCTCTCTAACAAACAATTCAATCCCCTCATTGGCGCAGCGGGGATCAGCGCTTTTCCAATGTCGGCGCGGATTGTGCAGCGGATGGGGCAGGAGTATGATTTCCAAAACTTTTTGCTCATGCACGCCATGGGGGCCAATACTGCCGGCCAGCTTGGCAGCGTGATTGCCGGGGGGGTCGTGCTGGCTTTGTTGGCCGGGATGATTTAGAGGGTTTTTGGGGTGTGAAAAAGGATTTGCACTATTCACTTTGTCACAGTTGCTCTGAGGCCAGGGGCAGAAGAATCTCCATGCGGCCGTTGCGTCGGTTTTGATACATTTCATGGAGATTCTTCGCTCGTTCCTCGCTACTAAGAAACTGCCGGTAGGCCGGGGGGCTTGGGGGGTGTCCCCCCAATAGTTTCTTTTCTGATTGAATAAGGTCCCGGCCTGATGGAACCCTCAGAGCATGACCTGAATAGTCACGAAGCTGTCTACCGTTCTTCAATCGGCGTCCAGGTTAAGCCTTTGGGGCCGATATATTCGGCGCGAGGACGGATGAGACGATTATCCTCATATTGGGCCATAATGTGAACGGCCCAACCCGCTACCCGGCTGATGGCAAACATGGGCGTAAACATATCCGGCTCCAGACCCAACATACAAAGCAGCGGGGCGGAATAGTAGTCAACATTGGGATAAAGATTGCGTTCCTGAAAATAAGGGTGTGCGGCGGCCAGGGCTTCGAGTTTGGCCGCAATTTGGTACCATTTGCAGCGGTCAGATTGAGCCGCCAATTCCTCTACTCTGGCTTTTAGATGGGGGGCGCGCGGATCCAGGGTTTTATAAACGCGATGGCCAATGCCCATAATCCGTTTTTTGGTTTGTAAGGCCCCTTCAAACCATGCTTCCACATTATCAACGTTGCCAATTTCCTGAAATTGGTTCATGGCTTCTTGCACGGCCCCGCCGTGAGCAGGCCCGCTCAAAGTGCTGATGCCGCTGACAACGGCGGAATACATCCCGGCCCAGGTGGCGGCGGTGACGCGGCAGGAAAACGTAGAAGCGTTAAAGCCGTGTTCGGCCAGCAGAACCAGGTAAAGGTCCAGCCCTTTTTCTGCTTCCGGCGTTGGTTCTTCGCCATTTAACATCCACAAAAAATTGGCGGCGTGGCTCAAATCTTCGCGGGGGGGGATAGGCTCCAGGCCCCGGCGATGGCGGGAAAAAGCGGCCATAATGGTGGGCATTTTGGCCAGGATGTCGTCGGCTTTAAGTTGATTTACTTCTTTATCGTAAACCATCGGTTCGGGGTCGTACAAACCAATCTGCGAAACCCCGGTCCGGCAAACAGACATAGGCCGGGCCGACCTGGGCATAGACATGATCAGGTTCAAATGGTCATCATGTAAGGCCCGCCGGGTGACCAACCTTTCATGTAATTCAGTTGCTTCACTTTTATTGGGCAATTTACGATGCCATAGTAAATAAACAATTTCTTCGTAGGTGGCAGCCGGAGCCAGTTCGTTGATATGATACCCCCGGTAAACCAGATCACCCTTCTCTCCATCAATAAAAGAAATATCTTGTTGAGCAACAACAATGCCGTCTAATCCAGTTTTAATATCAGCCATTGGTGCAGGTCTCCTTATTAATTTAATTTGAAAAGGTTTTTGGGGGATGGTTCACAATTTAGTTGACACTTTTTTGAGCACGAAATAAAAATTGGCCGTTAAAATTTATCGGGTCCAGGCTATTT
>JAFGDY010000153.1 GCA_016931895.1 Anaerolineae bacterium | reverse complement strand
GTATATCCAAAGCATTGCCCTTGACCCGACAAACAGTCAAATCATTTATATTGCCGGTTCTGCGGGTGTTTTCCGTTCAGATGATGGGGGAAATAGTTGGATCAGACTATGAGATTGGGAACTCTTTGATATAACTACCTCCAATTGGACAAAAATCCAATTGCCAGCCAAAATAGAGCACGAATGTACGAGGGAACAAATTAGCACCCTCCAAAATTCGTGACGTCAAATGACAAACACCAACCCACCAGTCAAAACACAAAACTCTCAACCTCCGCTCTCCTCCCTCTTCTCCCCCCTTCTCCTTGTCGCCTTCTCCCTGGCCCTCACCCTCCACGCCCTGGCCGCCGATAGCCTCTGGGGCGACGAAATCTTCACGGCCACCTTTGCCAACCAATCCGTTGGCGAAGTCATTCGCTGGACGGCCAATGACATTCACCCGCCGCTTTACTACCTGCTGGCCGGCACCTTCGCCCGTCTCACCGTGCCCCTCGGCGTCACCGCCTTACCCACCCAGGTTTCGGATTGGCTCTGGCGATTTCCTTCGGCCATCTTTACGGTTCTCACCGTCGCTGTCACCTATCGTTTAGCGTATCACCTATCACGTGTCACGCATCACGTATCACGTATGCATTACGCCTCACGCTTCATCGCCACGTCTGCCGCCCTGCTCCTCTGCCTGGCTCCCATCGCCGTCAAATACGCTCAAGAAGCCCGCATGCACGCCCTGTTCATGTTCCTCTCCGCTCTCTCCACCTGGCTCTTCTTTCGCGCCCTGGCTCAACCCCGGCAATGGACTCGCTGGCTGGCGTTTGCCCTGGCCACTGCCGCCAATATTTACACCATGTACTTCGGCTTTCTCATTTTGGCGGCTCAGACGGGTTTCCTTTTTTTTCTGATTCTCAAATTGCAAATTACAAATCGCAAATCGCAAATCGCAAATTACAGGTTACAAATTGTTGGTTTTAGCGCCGTTGTTATGGCCGTCTTCCTTCTGTACGCCCCCTGGTGGCCGGTTCTTTTTAATATTTTGCGCAAACGGGCCGCTGTGGGCGCAATTGAGGGCGGAGTAGGCCGGCCCGTAGATTTTATGCGCGGCGTGGTGCAGGCCCTGGGGCCATCGCCGGAGCCGGTGGCCTGGATATTTTTCCTTTTGTTCATCATTGGCCTCATTTTTTTGATTTGGCGCGGCCGCTGGCCGCTGGCCGCTTTTGCCGCCCTCTGGCTGGGGCTGCCCGTCGCGTTGCCCATCTTCTTGGGCGACCCCCGCGCTTTGCAATTTCGTTATGCCTTTGTGTTGCCCGTTTATTTGGTTACGGCGGCCTACGCCGTTTACCAGGTTGGCCGGGCGGCGCATCAATACGCCAACAAGGCGCGGGGCCTCGCTCCCGCCGGCCCTCAAGCAGGCGCAACCAGGCCGCCGCCGGCCAACCTGGTGGTCTTCCTCTTTTGGCTGCTGGCAACCGTCTCTTTTATGGCCACCCTGGACATCTATAACCAAACCAAACCCAATTGGCGCAGCGCCGCCGCTTATCTGGATGCCCACGCCGCGCCCGCCGACATCATTCTGGCCGGCCCGCTCTGGGATGAGGGCCGCTTCATTGGCTACTATTATCGCGGGCAGGCCCAAATTTTGACACCAGCGGCAATGGTGACTAATATTGAGCGTCACGCTGAATCCTTGCGGGCCAACGGCGGGCAGGTGTGGGCCGTCAACCGTTTTGCGCCGGCCGAATCGCCGGCCCTGCAAAATATCACTTTTTCCGGGGTGGCGCTTTCTGAACCGCAGTTGACGGTTTACGAGCCGGCCTTGCTGGCCGCCGCCGCCCTTGACCTGGCCGCCCAAGCCGTAGACGCGGCTTATCCCTGGGCCGCCCAAGCCGAAGCCCAAGGCGTGCTCAACCCCGACCCCCGCACGGCGCAGGCGGCGGCCTTGCGCGCCTGGGGCGATGCCCTGGTAGCGGCGGGCCGGCCGGAAGAGGCTTTGGCCCCTTACCAAACGGCCGTAAATATTTTTCCGGGCTGGGTGGACGGCCTGCTTGCTCTGGCCGAAACCCAAGAATTGCTTGGCAATCTTCCGGCTGCCGTTGCCGCCTACCGCGAAGCCGTTTCGTTTAATTTCAAATGGCAGGGGCCGCCGGCCAACAAAGCCGCAGCTTTGGCCGAGGCCGGTCAGATGGAGCTGGCTTTAGAAAAATATCATCAAATTATCAAGGAATAACGTTCATTCAATTGAATGAATGTTAATATAAAAATGAAGCAAAAAATCGTTAACGCCCTGACCACCCTCAACCATCAACTTCGCCCTGTCATAGAGTTTTCACATCGTCATCGGTCTATCATTCTTAACCTGCTCAAAATAACCGTTAGTGTCGGGCTGCTGGCGTTTATTTTTTACAAAATTGACTTGCCAAAACTTTGGCTGGCCGTACAACAGGCAAACGGGGGATGGCTGGCGGCCGCCCTGGCCATGATGATGCTGGGCGTGGTTATTCGCGCCCGGCGCTGGAAAATACTGCTGGACGCCATTGGGGTAACGGTGTCGTTGGGCGAGTTAACGGCCATTTATTTTATCGGCTTTCTTTTTAACAACCTGCTGCCCAGCGGACTGGGCGGCGACGCGATGCGGATGGTAGAGTTGAACCGGCACAGCAAGCGCGCCTCCGATGCGGTGACCAGTGTTTTGGTAGACCGCTTCCTGGGATTATCCGCGTTGCAGGCCCTGGCCCTGCTGGCCCTGCTCTTTGACTGGGACGCGGTTCCGGCGGTAGTGGCTTACTTTACCGTCGCGATTTTCAGCGGGGGGCTGGTGATGGGTTTTTTGCTCATCAACCGGCCGTTATACCAAACGCTGCAAAAACACCTGGGCTTGTTTCGCCGTTTGACCGGGATAAAAATGGTCGGCAATTTATTTGAGTCGTTCCAGCGTTATACCCTGCCCGCCCTGGCCCGATCATACCTGGTGGCTCTACTGTTCAACGTGTCGCTCATTGCTATGAATGTGTTTATTGGCTTGGCCCTGGGCGCGCGGGCAACGCTGGCTCAATATGCTGTTTTTGTGCCAATTGCCTCCCTGGTTCTGCTGCTGCCCATCAGCGTTGGCGGGCTGGGCGTGCGCGAAGAAACCTACCGCCAACTGTTCAGCCAGGTGGGGGTGCCGGCCGAGATCGCCGTGGCTATGTCATTAACCGTTTACTTTTTGGGCAATGTCTGCACCGGCCTCATCGGCGGGATCATTTACCTGCTGCGCGGGGCGCGGGGCGTGGTTTCGGCCACAACCGAAAGCGGGCCAACCGAAATCATTGACTACCGGGAATAACTATGAACCATATTCAACTAAGCGTGATCCTGCCAATTTACAACGAGGTTGAAAGCATCCCCCACCTGCTGGACGAATTGACCCCCGTGCTGGAATCAACCGGGCGCGCGTTTGAGATCATCTGCATTGACGACGGCAGCACCGACAACAGCTTTGCCGAACTGAGGAAACTCCGCGCCCGCGACGAGCGGGTGCGGCTGATCCGTTTCCGGCGTAACTTTGGACAAACGGCTGCCTTTGCCGCCGGTTTTGACCGGGCGCGGGGGGAGGTGGTGATCACCATGGACGCCGACTTGCAGAACGACCCCGCCGATATTCCCAAACTGCTGGCTAAACTGGATGAAGGTTACGACATTGTCAGCGGCTGGCGGGTCAAACGCTGGCAAGAAGGTTTTTTGCCTCTTCTCACCCGTAAAGCGCCCTCCAAAATAGCCAACTGGCTCATCTCCACCGGCACCGGCATTTACCTGCACGATTACGGCTGCGCCTTAAAACTCTACCGCCGGGAAGTGGTCAAAAATATTAATCTTTACGGCGATCTGCACCGCTTCATCCCGGCCATTGCCAGTTACTACGGCGTCACCATAGCCGAAGTGCCGGTCAATTATCGTTCGCGCCAATACGGGGCCAGCAAGTACGGGCTGGGCCGGGTGACGCGGGTTATTTTGGACCTGCTGGCCATCCGCTTTTTGCTCAGTTACTCCACGCGCCCTATCCAAATTTTTGGGCTGATGGGCCTGTTCAGTTTTAGCCTGGGCGTCATCATTGGCGTTTATTTAACGTTTATGAAACTGGCTTACGGCGAGGCCCTGGCCGAACGGCCCTTATTGTGGTTTGGCATTTTATTGGTGATGGTGGGCGTGCAACTGGTTACTATGGGCCTGCTGGCCGAGATGATCTCTCGCACCTACCACGAAAGCCAGAATAAGCCCATCTATTCGGTGCGCGAAGAACTGGGTTAGCCCGCTCCAGCATGATGACCATCTTCGGCCGGTATCGTTCCATTTTGCCGCTTTTGATCTTGGGGCTGGCGTTTGCCCTCCGTCTTTACCACCTCAATTTTCAAAGCATCTGGTGGGACGAAGGACACAGTATTTTTGTGGCCGCTCACCCGCTTTCGAAAATCCCCACCCTCCCGGCCATGGACGTTCATCCCCCCGCCTATTTTGCCCTGCTGCGCCTGTGGCTCGCCCTGGCCGGTTCCGGCGAATTTGCCCTGCGTTATCTATCGGTGTTCTTTAGCACGCTCACCGTGGCCCTGCTCTGGCGATTTGCGGCCTCGCTGTACCGGCCTTCAGCGCGGCCGGCCCGCGCTCTGGCCGCCTTCCTGGCCGCCCTCTCCCCCATGTACGTGGCCTACGCTCAAGAAGTGCGCAGTTACGCCATGCTGGCCTTTCTGTCCGCGGCCAGCACCTTTACCCTGTGGCGGCTGCTTTCGGCCAATCGCCAAAAAAGCACAGCCTATAACCAACCCAAATTCCTCTTGTTCTATATTCTCTTGACCGCCGCCTGTCTTTACACCCATTACTTCACCGTCTTCCTGCTTATCTTCCATAATCTGGCCTGGTTAGCCTGGCTGGTTTTTGGCCTTGTGCCCAAACTGGGTTTGGGTACAAGTAAATTCACTCCAAAACCGGCCACGTTAAAAATCCGGGCCGGCTATTGGCTGGCCTCCCAGGCCGGCATTCTGCTGCTCTTTACGCCGCAACTGAGCCTGGCCCTGCGCCAGATCGCGGGTTATACCAATCCCAACCTCATCCCTCCCGGCCCGGCGCACTTTATCGGCCGCAGTTGGCAAGCCTACACCACCGGCCTCACCATGGATCCCATACCGGCGCGGTGGGGCATGGCGGGCATCGCCGCCGTGCTGCTGGTTAGCTGGCTCATTGTTTTTGGGGCCAACCGGGCTAAACTTGTCATCCCCTTTCTTTTTTTGACCTCCTGGCTGGCCGTTCCCCTGGCTGCCTACTTTATTGTTTTGCAGCGCCAGCCCTCCTTTGAGCCGCGCTACCTGATACCGGCCACGCCGGCCCTGTTTTTGCTTTTGGCCGTTGGCCTTGGCGCGGGGTCAAGGGTGGCAGGTCAAAAACTGCGTTTTTTATTTTACGGCCTGCTCGCCGTGCCTATCCTTGTTTTTGGCGCCGGCCTGCACAGCTACTACACCAATGAAACTTATTTTAAAGACAACTCCGCCGCCGTAACCGCCTGGCTGGCCGCCGAAACCACGCCCAACGACATCATTTACTTT
Source organism: Anaerolineae bacterium (assembly GCA_016931895.1). Lineage (NCBI taxonomy): Bacteria > Bacillati > Chloroflexota > Anaerolineae > Anaerolineae bacterium. Next base: position 9,172 of record JAFGDY010000153.1, on the reverse strand, counting down.
GACGTGCCCCACCCTTTTCACTATTACCAAAACCGGCTGGCCGCGCCCGCGCGCTATCTTTTTGTTGACATCCATACCGCCGCCGCCGCCCTCACCCGCGAAGCCGCCGGCCGGGACCGGCTCTACTGGGTCACCTGGTTTGGCAGCGACACCGACCCTCGCGGCGTTATCCCTTTTCTGGCCAAAAAATTCGGCCAACAACTGGGCCGGCGCGATTTTAAAGGCTACCGCGTGGAGTGGTTCAGCCTGCCAAAGGCTACCACCGCCTTCAGCCTGCCAACCGACCTCCCCTCCTTCAACGCCACTTTTGGCAACACGCTCCGGCTGGATGGAGCGGCCTACAGCCCCGTTACGGCCGTTAACAACCCGGCCTGGGCCACGCTTCATTTTACCCTGCTGCGGGCCACAGACGTTGATTACAAAGTTTCCCTGCGCTTGCGCGATGAAAACGGGCAAGTGGTGGCCCAACTGGATAAAGACCTGTTGAACGACCGCCACTTTCGCACCTCGGCCTGGCCCATCGCCGACCCGGCCCTGAACCAGGCCCTCAACGTCTACACCCTGCCCCTGGCCCCAGATACACCCCCCGGCTCTTACCGGCTCGAAGTAATCGTCTACAACAGCCAGCCTCCCTATCCCAGCGAAGGCGTTACGGGGCAAATTTCCAGCGATGGAGCAGGAGCAATAGTGGGCCACGTGATCGTAGAGCCTGGAGCATAGGGTGATGTTTTCCAAAACCAGGATTTTCCACCTCATCCGTTCCACGGGCATTTTGATGGCCGCCTTTTTGGCCAATAAAATATTAGCCATTGCCCGGCAAATTGTTATTGCCCAAAGGTTTGGCACCGGCAGCGATTACGACGCCTTTGTGGCCGCCTTCCGCCTGCCCGAAATCCTCTTTATGCTCATTGTGGGCGGCGCGTTGGGCACGGCCTTTATCCCTATTCTCAGCGAGCGGCTCACCCGCCAACCTGCCACCGACCCTGACGGCTGGAGACTGACCAGCAGCGTGTTGAACACCATGCTGCTGGCCGTCACCCTGCTGGCGGCAATGGGCGCGCTGTTTGCCCACCCGTTGGTGCAAACCATCGTTGCCCCCGGTTTTGCCCCGGCGGAGCAATTTCTCACGGCCAGGCTCATGCAGTTGGCCCTGATCTCAACCATCGTCTTTAGCGTCAGCAGCCTAGCGGGCGCGGTCTTGAATACCCGCCAGCACTTTTTTTTGCCCGCCGTTGCCCCCCTCATTTACAACCTGGGCATCATTGGCGGAGCGGTTTATTTAGCGCCCGGCATGGGGGTGTACGGCCTCACCCTGGGCGCGGTGTTGGGGTCAATGGGGCATTTGTTTATCCAACTGCCCGGCCTTATGCGCTACGGCGTAAAATATTATCCGCTGTTCAACTGGAGGGATGCGGATTTGCGGCGAGTCATCAAACTGATGGGGCCGCGCGTATTGAACGTAGCCGTTATTCAAATTAACTTTGTGGTCATCTACCGGCTGGCCTCATTTTTGGGCGAAGGCAGCGTATCGGCCTTAGATTATGGGTGGGACCTCATGCAAATGCCGCAAACCATCATCGGCTCGGCCATTGGCATTGCACTGTTTCCCACTATGTCGGAACTGGCCGCCCGGCGGGATCTTCCCGGCCTGCGCCATACAATGGCCCTGACCTTGCGCATTATCCTGGTTTTGGCCGTTCCGGCCATGGTAGGTTTGATTGTCTTGGGCCGGCCCATTATCCAGGTAATGTTTGAGCGGGGCGAGTTTGGGCCAGATTCAACCGCAGCGGTGTACCAATCCCTTCAATTCTGGGCGTTGGCTCTGCTGGCCCATTGCGCCTTGGAAGTGGTCAACCGCACCTTCTACGCCCAAAAAGACACCCTCACCCCGCTGCTAACTTCACTGGTCAGTATGGTCATTAACCTGGCCCTGGCCCTGGCTTTGTACCAAACCCTCAAGGCCGGCGGTCTGGCCCTTTCTAACGGCGTGGCCGTAACCGTAGAGGTTTTGCTCATGTTGGTCATTGCCCACCGGCGTTTGGGCGGTATCGAGGCGGGCCTCATCCTTAATACGTTGGTTCGTTCCCTACTGGCCGCCGGAACAATGGGCCTGGCCGTGATTGCCCTGATCAACCTGCTGCCCACCCCATCTCCCCTTTTTATGGCTATTGGCGGCGGCGCTTTGGGCCTGGCCGTTTACCTGGTCGCCGGTTTCCTTTTAAAAATTGAAGCGTTCCGTTTGCTCCCCCGGCTGGTAGGTAGATAATTTTGCCCCATGCACATCCGCCGCCTAAATTTGCGCTCCCTTACCCCTGCATTACAATAGACCATTGTGAAAATGAAACTTACCATCCGCCCAAATTGGGGCCGGGCCAAAAAGAATAAACTCTCTGCTGTTGTTCAGGCGCTTATGCTCCTGCCCTGCCTGTTTTTAACCGCCTGCGAGCTGCCCGTTCAACCCGGCGATTCGCCGGCCACGCCGCCGCCTACCGCCACCCTACCGCCCCTGGCCCTGGCCGTAGACGTAAAAGACGACGCCATCATCGTCTCCATCCCGGCCGACCCGCCCAGTTTTAACGCCTACCTGAACAACACCGGCTACGAAGCCCTGATCGGCGAACTGGTCTACGGCGCTTTGGCCGAAATTGGGCCGGACGGCAACTACTACCCCGAGCTGGCCGCCGCCCTGCCCACCCTGGAAAACGGCGGCCTCGGCAATAACGGGCGCACCGTCACCTGGTCGCTGCGCCCCGGCCTCCACTGGAGCGACGGTGAACCCTTCACCTCCGGCGACGTGCGCTTTACCTGGCAGGCCCTGCGCGACAGCGGCATCTGGGCCCCCGGCTTTGACCTGATTGAGAACATTGAAACGCCCGACCCCCTGACCGCCATCGTGCACTACCGCGAATTTTACCCCAACTACCTCATCCAATTTGGCGGCCAGGGCACCGGCGTGCTGCCCGCCCACCACTGCGGCAACCCGGACGAAATGCTGTTTTGGGACTGCAACTTTGAGCCGGTCAGCAGCGGCCCCTTTGTGCTGGCCCAATGGATTCCCGGCGTGCGCTTGACCTTTGAACCAAATCCCCACTACTTCATCCCCGAACGGCCCCTGGCCTCGCAACTGGTGCTGGAAATTGAGCCTGACCCGGACCTGCGCCGCCGCCAACTGGAACGGGGCAATACCCATCTTGACCTCTGGCCCGACGATCCCGAACTGGCCCGCATGGAAAGCAGCGGCAGCATTATTGTTTTTAAAACCGATCCGGCCCGCTTTGTGCTTCGCCTGGTGCCTAACCTAAGCCGGCCGGGCAGCCTTGACTCCGAAATACCCCATCCGGCCCTGGCCGACGCGCGCGTTCGGCAGGCCGTTCGTTACGCCCTTAACGTGGGCCGCCTCAATGAAGAGGCGTTCCAAAACCGGGGGCGGCCCGTGGCCACCGAATTGTTCCAATTTGGCTGCGACATCTCGCCCTACCCCTATGATCCGGGCCTGGCTGCCGCCCTGCTGAACGAAGCCGGATGGGTGCTTGACCCCGGCGAAAACGTGCGGCGCTGCCGGGGCTGCGGCACAGCCGCCGAAGGCGCGCCTTTGACCCTAAAAAGTTACACCTACGTTGAATTTGGCGACGAGTTAGAAACCGCCCACCGCCTGATAAAAGGCATGCTGGCCGAAGTGGGCATTGACCTGCAACGCGAAACGGTTGAGGGCAGCCGCTTGTGGAACACCTGGGCCAACAACGGCCTGGAATTGCGCGGCAACTTTGACCTGGACCTGTGGGACGACGGCTACTACGGGGTTGATCCCACCACGTACCTGACCGACTACTTTGACCCTCGCTCTATCCCCACGCGGGATAACCCGGTGGCCGGGCTTAACGTGAGCCGCTACCGCAACCTGGATTTGATAGATATTTTTGACGCCCTGCACGCGCCCCTGCCCAACAACCGCCGCCGGGTGCTGATCTGCGATCTGGCCGCCGTTTTGCACCAGGACCTGCCCCACATCCCTCTCCTGGCCCTCCCCGATGTATACGCCCTCAACCTGGCCCTGCAAGGCGTGTCGCCCCATATTTATGATACCGTCACCTGGAACGCCGGGGATTGGCATTTACGCTTGCCCCCGCCGGAATAGCGGCGGAACCCCAACCCTAAATTTTCCATTTTTTGCTTGACGATTTACCCGGAGTTATGATATAGTTAAGCAGTTTTGTTTATCTTTCAGCGCTTAAAGGATTGGGACTCAAAGCGTGTTCCTTAAATATGCCAGTATGTCATTTCGGGGAGCGTAGCGACGAGAAATCTTCTCCTGGCCAATGTTAAAGAGATTTCTCGGCCTAACGGCCTCGAAATGAAATTTAAGAAACACCCTCTCAGGTAAGGCCGTATGCTGCAAAATGCATCTTCCCTTCCCTTAATTTCGCAATTAAAAGGTGCCTTCTCTAATCCTATTCTGACCCCTATTTTAGAAAGTCGTGCCATCAGCCTGGCCATTGTTGGTGCCGCCATGTTACATGCCGGGCTGACCATACTGGGATTACCCGGTTGGCCCTGCCCGGCCCAACAGTTGGGCTTCCCCTGTCCGGGCTGTGGCCTATCCCGGGCCATAGCGGTCCTATTGCACGGCCATTGGCAAACCTCGCTTACCCTGCATGCCTTTGCTCCTTTCTTCTTACTGGCGCTAATCACTATCGCCGGCGTGTCTGTTTTACCCGCCTCGCAAAAACATTCGGTTGTCAGCCGGATTGAAATAGTAGAACGTCACACCGGCATTGTGGGTATCTTATTGCTGGGTTTGGTGTTCTATTGGCTAATCCGGTTGTTATTCTTCCGGGAAGCCTTTTTTAATTTAATTATGGGATAACTTCCAATAAAATCACTTTATTTACCAAAAGAAAGGAGTTTTTAAGAATGGCAACTGTTTTAAGTATATTGGCTATAATTGTAGGAATAGGTTCACTTGTTTGTTGGATTATGGTCCTCATCAAGCTGTTTCAAGAAAAGGGAGTGTTGCACGGGATTTTGGGTATTATCTGCGCGCTTTATCCCTTTATTTGGGGCTGGATGAACGTTACCAGGCTAAATATCAAGAACGTGATGATAGTGTGGTCGGTGTGCGTGGTGTTGGGGATTATTCTCAACGGCGCGGCCACTTCTATGACAGCCTCCCAGTTCTAAAACAGCTTTTTGTTGCGCCATTAATTGTTGCCAAACAGTCCATCTATTAAAAGATGGACTGTTTCTTTGACCAAATCTTATGATGAAAAGACGGACTTTAACTCCAGGTAAATTAGCCCACACCTTCTCCATTGTAGCCCGCGACCCCCTCACCGGCGAGATGGGCGTGGCCGTGCAATCCCACTGGTTTTCCGTTGGCCCCTTGGTGCCCTGGGCCGAGGCCGGGGTGGGCGCGATTGCCACGCAGTCGTTAGTGAATATTGCTTATGGGCCGCAGGGTCTTGAATTGCTCAAGCAGGGCAAAACCGCGCCGGAGGTGGTGGCGGAATTAATTACCGCCGACGAAGGCCGGGCAGTGAGGCAATTGGCTGTGCTTGACGCGCAAGGCAATGTGGCCGCCCACACCGGCCAAAAATGCATTGCCGAAGCGGGCCACTACCTGGGCGTCGGCTTTTCAACGCAGGCCAATATGATGCTGAACAACACGGTTTGGCCGGCCATGGCCGCCGCCTTTGCGCAAAGCCGGGAACCGCTGGCCGAAAGGATGGTATGCGCGCTTGAAGCCGCGCAGTCCGCCGGCGGCGACATTCGCGGCAAACAGTCCGCGGCCATAGTGGTAGTGAGAGGCCAAGCTACCGGCCAAATCCGGGCCGACCGGCTCATTGACCTGAGAGTGGAAGACCATCCTGAGCCGGTGCAGGAATTAAAGCGGCTGCTGTTTGTTTTTAGAGCGTATGAATATATGAACAAAGGGGACGAGGCCCTGGAAAAAAGTGACGTAGAGGGGGCGCTACAAGCCTACAGCGCCGCCGAGGCCATGCTGCCCGACAACCTGGAAATGAAATTCTGGCGCGCCGTTTCCCTGGCCAATTCCGGCATGGTGGCCGGGGCGCTGCCCATATTCAAAGAAGTTTTTGCTAAAGATAACCATTGGGCCATTCTTTTACAACGCCTGCCCCGGGCCGGGCTGCTTAAGATCAAAAAAGAGGAACTGGCCCGGATACTGGCCCATTAGCCGGAGCCGAGATTCTCAAATCTCGCTGCGACCACTTAAGGCCCGGCTGAGGGTAATTTCATCGGCATACTCCAGGTCCCCGCCCACCGGCAGCCCGCGCGCCAGCCGGGTAATTTTTATGGTTCCCGCCTGCCCCTGGAATTGGCGGGCAATATACATTGCCGTTGCTTCGCCTTCCAAATTGGGGTTGGTGGCGATGATAAGCTCGCGCACGTTGTCTTTGCTGGCGTGCACGCGGTCAATCAATTCGGCAATCTTTAGATCCTCCGGCCCTATTCCTTCCACCGGCGCAATGGTGCCGTGCAAAACGTGATACAGGCCCTGGTAATCGCGGGTCCGTTCAATGGCCAGCACGTCAAGCGGTTCTTCCACCACGCAAATGAGCGATCGGTCGCGGTGCTCATCGCTGCACACCGGGCAGGGGTCGCTTTCCGCAATATTAAAACATTGAGAGCAAAAGACCACTTTTTCGTGCAACTCACGCAACGCCAGGGCCAGGGCCAGGGCATGCTCCGCCGGGTTGCGCAGCAAATAAAAGGTCAAGCGGGAAGCGGTTTTTGGCCCCACACCCGGCAATCGAGAAAATTCATCAATTAATTTGGTCACAGGGGCAGGTGTAACTTGCATCTCAAAATAATCCCGGGATATTCAGCCCGCCCGTAAAGGCGCTCATCTCGTCGGCGGTTAGATTTTGAACGGCTTCCACCGCTTCGTTGACGGCGGCCATAATCAGGTCTTGCAGCATGTCAACGTCTTCCGGGTCAACCACTTCCGGGTCAATAGTGATGGATTGCAACTTGTAATGCCCGGTCATCACCACGGTGACCACGCCCCCGCCGGCGCTCGCCTCAACCGTTTTTTCGCCAAGAGCCTCCTGGCTCTCCATCATTTGCTGCTGCATGGCCTGCAACTGCCCAGCCAGGCCGCCTTTCATGCCGCCCGGCATATTCATGCCGCCTCCACCCAGGGAAAATCCTTTACCCTTACCTCTTCGTTTGGCCATAAAATCCTCCTATAAAACCATATTCCGCGATACATAAAACGTGATATACCCAAGGGCACACATTACGTTCTATTTAACAATCTTTCCGCCCAATTCCTCGGCTATTTTTAACAATTCCGCTGCGTCTTCATCCGTAGCCTCTTGACTACCCGGTTTTTCCGTTGGCGAAACAGCAGCCTCAACCACAAAACGGACAATCACCGTTTGCCCGGCCACTTGGCTAAAGGTCTCGTTGATGGCCAGTTGGGGTTGAGGTTTTTCAAAACGCTTTTTTAACATCTCGGACGTGACAAAATATATCTCGTTCCCCGACACTTTGGACAAACGGGCCTGGCTGCGCAACGCCTCGGCCATCACTTTGTTCTTTTTCTCAATATCTTGCAACACCCGGTCAAAATACTGCCGCACCGTGTCAATGGTCAGGTCCGCTCGCGGCTCGCCAGTTGCCGCGGCCGGCACGGACTTGGCCGGGGCATCGGCCTTGACCGCGGCCGGCGGAGACGCCGCGGCCGGCGGCGATACTGCCGTTTCCGCCCGCTCACCTGCCGGCGTTGTGGCGGCCACAAAGGCCAACTCCAACGGCAGTTGCGGCACTGCCAGCAGGCTTGATTTAATGTCACCCAACGCCTGGTTGAACAGTGTAGTGGCCCGCACAATAGCTTGGGCGTCGGCTCTGGCGGCCTGGGCCTTAACAGCTTTCAGGGTTTCGTCCGGCAGATTCAGCAGCTCCGCCCCATCACCCAGTTTGGCCAGCATCACGGCCCGCAAGTATTCCACCACTTCGCGGGCCAGTTGGCGGGGGTCTACGCCGTCGTCAATCATCCGGTTGATGATGTCCAGGCCGGTGGACACCGCCTGGTCTACCAGCGCATCCGCCAGGGCGATGACCGCCTGTGAAGTAACCGCCCCCAAAACCGAACGCACCAACTCCAGGGTGATGGTCTCGCTGCCGTAAGCCGCCAGTTGGTCCAACAAACTGATGGCATCCCGCATTGAGCCGCCCGCCTGCCGGGCCATATAGGCCAGGGCTGCCGGTTCAGCCGATAGTCCTTCTTGCTCCACAATATAACTCAGGCGCCCCACAATATCGTCCAATTTGATCCGTTTGAAATCAAAACGCTGGCAGCGCGAGGTGATGGTGGCCGGAATCCGCTCCGGCTCCGTAGTGGCCAGCACAAAAATAACATGGCCGGGCGGCTCTTCCAACGTTTTCAGCAGCGCATTAAAGGCAGAGTTGGAAAGCATGTGGACTTCGTCAATAATGTAAAACTTGATCCGGGCCTGGCCGGGCCGGAAGTTGACCTTCTCCCGCAAATCCCGAATATCGTCCACGCCCGTATTCGAGGCCGCATCAATTTCAATCAAGTCCAACAAATGACCTTTATTAACGGCCAGGCAAATATCACACTCGTTACACGGCCGGGCCGCTATATCACCGGCCCGGCAATTGACGGCTTTGGCCAGCAAGCGGGCCGTAGTTGTTTTGCCCGTGCCCCGCGGCCCGGCAAAAAGATAAGCATGGGCCACGCGTTCCAACTTTAACGCATTGACCAGCGTTTGGGTCACATGCTGCTGCCCAATGACTTCAGCAAAAGTTTGGGAACGCCATTTGCGGTATAAAGCTTGCGCAGCCACTCAATTTCCCTCCAGCTAATATTCCGGGTAGTTTACCATTCAAAACGTAATGCACAAATAACAGCAGGTATTATACTTTCAATCAGATTGATTATACAAAATTCTAGCCTACGCCACAAGAAAACTTGATCTTACCAGTCAACCTTATATTGGCATTATTGCAAACCCAATCCGTTTTTGACAGCAAGCCATACTTTTGCTATCATCGTAGCGGGAATGACGCTATGACAGCGTGGGCCGTTGCTCGTTCAATCAGCCGCCCGGTGCAACAACAATTCGCCCGGGGGTCGTTTGTCGCTCAGACGCTGGCCGTTTTTGAACGCGCCTGCAATCTGGTTACG
>JAFGDY010000152.1 GCA_016931895.1 Anaerolineae bacterium | reverse complement strand
AGATGCTGATTCAACCTCCATTTTACTCATTAAACCAAGATAGCAAAAAATTAAGGAGGTCGTTATGTATCAGGGTAATTTGTATGACGGTTTATTATTATTTTATGTTTTAAAGTTGTATTTGGCCGCCGGGTCAGAGGCCAAAGCAGAGGCCCGGCATCGCCCGGTAATGAGGGCCTCAAAGCCCACCTTCACCAAATGGTTTCTGGCCAAGATGGGCCAGGTGTTGGTCACGGTAGGCACCAGATTGCAAAAACAGCCGCCATTGCCCTACGGGGTGAGCGCCGCCGAAAGGATTTGAGTTGTTGGCGGCGGTTTCAAACAATGTTACAATAATAAGTTAAAAGTGATGAAGGCCCTAAAGTTGCCGCAACTTTAGGGCCTGGCTTATTATCCCTGGTTGAGGTTTTGATGGCCGTCCGTTACCTGCGCACATCTGAGGTGGCCCAAGCGGTGGAAGTGCATCCCAACACGGTGCGCCTTTACGAGGAATGGGGCCTGTTGCCGCCCATTCCCCGCACCCCCAGCGGCTACCGGCAATTCACCCAGGCCCATCTGGAGCAGATGCGGTTGGCCCGCCTTGCTTTTGAGGGTCCCTGGCATGGCCGGCGCATCAGAAAATCCATTGTGGCGGTGGTCAAACAGGCCGCGTCGGGGGATGTTGCCGGGGCGCGAGTGATGGCCGACGAGCACCTGGCCCTGGTGCGGTCTGAACGCGCTCAAGCCGAGGCCGCCGCCGACTTTTTGGAACGATGGGCGCAGGGCGCGGTTGAGCCTGTTCTGATTGAACCGCTTCAAATCAGGGTAGTGGCTCAATTGTTAAACGTGACCACCGATATGCTGCGTAATTGGGAACGCAATGGGTTGATAAAGATACCCCGTGATCCAAACAATGGCTATCGCCTTTACGCCGCCGCCGAAATCGGCCGCCTGCGGGTTATCCGTTTATTACGCAGCGCCGGGTACAGCACCATGGCGATACTACGGATGATGCTTTATTTTGACCAGGGTCAGCGCGATGGCTTGCGTGAAGCCTTGGATACCCCTCGCCCTGATGAAGATATTGTTTTTGCCGCCGACCGCTGGCTTTCCACCTTAGCCGAGGCCGAAGAGCAGGCCATGAATATCATTGCTCAGTTGGATGAAATGATTAAAAATTATTAATTGTGAATTGTAAATGACCATTGTGAATGAAGGTCAAACATTAACAATTAATGATTAGCCATTCACCATTCACAATTTTCGAAACCCTCCACTTATACACCAATGTTGTATAATAGAAGTGCAGGAGAAGTAGATGATACTTCTCCTTTTTGGTTTCCACTTATTTTACAACGGAGATTCAATCAAAGCTATAATTTCCTATTCAAAAATTCGCGGCCAGGGTCACTATCCCCGGCCGCTGCCGCAATTTGCGGCCAAAATGGAGGTACAATAATGAAAGATCAAATTACCATCAAAGGTGCTCGCCTGCATAATCTCAAAAATATTTCTCTGTCCATCCCCAAAAACAAGTTGATCGTTTTTACCGGACTCTCCGGCTCCGGCAAGTCCACGCTGGCTTTTGATATGCTGCACAAAGAAGGGCAGCGCCAATACATGGAGTCGTTGGGATTGGTGACGGACTACCTCACCAAACTCAAAGTGGACAGCATTACGGGCCTCTCGCCCTCCATCAGCGTGGACCAGCACCTCACCAACCGCAGCCCCCGCTCCACCGTGGGCACAGCCACGGAAGTTTACACCTACCTGCGGGTGTTGTTTGCCCGCATCGGCCACCGGCCTTGCCCCCACTGTGGCAAAAACATTTTCCCCGCTTATGAAGGCCTTAACGGCGAAAGTTGGGACGATGAACCTGACGAGGGTGAGCCGGACAACGGCCTGGAATTGGGTGAAACCATCCCCTGCCCTCACTGTGGCGCGTCGGTTCCCGAACTGGGTATGGCCCATTTTTCATTCAACAAACCTGCCGGCGCGTGCCCCACCTGCACCGGGCTGGGCGCGGTGCATCAGGCTAACCTGGCCCTGCTGCTCGACGAAGCGCGCAGCATTTTAGACGGCGGCGTGTTGCAGTGGGATGCTCATTACATTAAATGGTACACCCAAGTTTTTGAGGCCGCCGGCAAATACTACGGTTTTACCTTTGACCTGGCCCACCCCATCAAAGATTACACCCCCGTTCAGCGCGATTTTCTGGTGTACGGCGCGTCGCATCCCCGCTTCCGGCGACACTTTCCCGATGTTGAGCCGCCGGAAACGGTGAGCAAAGGTCGTTTTGAAGGCGTGGCCACCAACTTGCTACGGCGCTACGCCGAAAATATTCACAAAACTGGCTACCGCGAAAAAATGGAAAAAATGCTGGTCAGCCAGGCCTGCCCCGATTGCGAGGGAAGCCGTCTGCGGGCCGAGAGTCGCCAGGTGACGGTTGATGGACAGACCATCATTGATCTTTCGCGGTTGCCGTTAACGGATCTGGCCGGGTGGATTGACCAACTGCCCCGTGTTGTTTTGCCCAAAGAATGGATCATCGCCGAGCCGGTTGTGGCCGATCTGCATGAACGGCTGCGGCGGCTGGTAAACATTGGCGTAGGGTACCTGACGATGGAACGAGCCTCGCCCACCTTGTCTGCCGGAGAAGCCCAGCGGCTGCGGCTGGCCGCCTTGTTAGGCTCGGGCCTGACCGGCGTGTTGTACGTGCTGGATGAACCCACCATTGGCCTGCACCCCCGCGATACCGGGCGGCTCATCACGGTGCTGCGCCAACTGCGCGACCTGGGCAATACGGTGCTGGTGATTGAACACGATTTAGACATGATCCGCGCCGCCGACCACGTGATTGACATGGGACCGGGCGGAGGCCAACACGGCGGGCAGGTGCTGGTGGCCGGTCCGCCCGAAGTGATAGCAAAAACGCCTCACTCCGTGACCGGGCCGTTTCTCTCTGGAGCGGCAGGAGTGCCCATCCCGGCCCAACGACGTTCGCTTAACGGGCGTTGCCTGACCATTCGGGGAGCGCGGGCGCACAACTTGCGCAACCTCACGGTCAAATTGCCGCTGGGGGTGTTGGTCACTGTGACCGGTGTGTCCGGTTCGGGCAAATCGAGCCTGATCTTTGACATTCTCGACCGGGCGGCGCGGCAGCATTTTTACCGCGCCGGTGAAACGCCGGGTGAACACGAGGCCATTGAAGGCTGGCAATACCTGGACAAAATTGTCACCATTGACCAGAGCGCCATTGGCCGCTCGCCCCGCTCCAACGCGGCCACCTACTCCGATGCTTTTTCCGCCATTCGGGAAGCTTTTGCCAAAACCCCGGCAGCGCGGGAACGGAAATTGAAAGCTGGGCATTTTTCGTTCAATGTGCCGGGGGGTCGCTGCGAGCGCTGCCAGGGCGCGGGGATGCTCACCGTATCTATGCACTTTTTGCCCGACGTGCAGGTGCGCTGCCCCACCTGTCACGGGCGGCGGTTCAAGCGGGAAATCCTGGCCGTGCAATATCAGGGATACGATATTGCCCGTGTGCTGGAAATGACCATTGAAGAAGCGCACCAACTTTTTGCCGGTGTGCCTGCCGCAGCCGACCGGCTGGGTTTGATGGTGGACGTGGGGTTGGGCTATCTGCAACTGGGCCAGCCCGCCACCACTCTCTCCGGCGGCGAAGCGCAGCGGGTCAAACTGGCCAAAGAACTGGGCCGGCGCAGCAGCGGGCATGCCCTCTACCTGCTCGACGAGCCGACCACCGGCCTCCATCCCGCTGACACCATCCGGCTGTTGGCCGTGCTGCAGCGGCTGGTGGACGCCGGCCATAGCGTGGTGGTGATTGAGCACAACCTGGATGTGATTAAAACGGCGGATTGGGTGATTGATTTGGGGCCGGAGGGCGGCAACGCCGGGGGAGACTTGATCGCCGAGGGCGCGCCGGAAGAGGTGGCGCAGGCGGCGGCATCTCACACGGGAATGTTTCTACGGACTGAGTTGGAGGTGGCTGCTAATGTTTGAGCCTCAAATTGTTGTGCAAAATTTATGTAAAACCTACCGGGTGCCGGAACGAGAACCCGGCTTAATTGCCTCGCTCAAAAGCCTGGCCCGGCGCGCGTATCGCCGGGTGGAGGCGGTGCGCGACATCACTTTTACCATTGAGACCGGCGAGATGGTGGGCTTTATTGGCCCCAACGGCGCGGGCAAAACCACCACCCTCAAAATGCTGGCCGGCCTGCTGCACCCCACTGCCGGGCAGGCGCGGGTGGCCGGATTTATCCCCTGGCGGCGGGAGAACAGTTACCTGCGTTCCATCAGCATGGTGTTGGGCAATAAAAGCCAGATGTTGTGGGACATTCCACCGCTGGACACCTTCCGCGTTTTGGCCGAAATTTACCGCGTGCCGCCTGCCAACTTCCACCAAACGTTGGCTGAATTGGTTGACCTGCTGGACATGCCGGATTTGCTGGCCAAGCCGGTGCGCAACCTGTCGCTGGGCGAGCGCATGAAGTGCGAGTTGGTGGCCGGGTTACTCTACCGGCCCCGGGTTTTGTTTTTGGACGAGCCGACCCTGGGACTGGATGTTTCGATGCAGGGGCGGCTGCGGCGTTTTCTGGCCGAATATAACCGGCGCTACGGCTCAACCGTGATGCTCACCAGCCATTACATGGCCGATGTAGTGGCGCTGTGCCCGCGGGTCATTCTCATCCATCATGGCCGCTTACTTTACGATGGTAATTTAAAAGGATTGGCCGAGCGGCTGGCCCCCTTCAAACTGCTGCGGGTGGCCTTGCGCAGCGGCCAAGTTGGTCCCGTGGACGTGCCGGCCGGAGCCGACCTGGTTGAGCAAGACAACGGGCAATTTACCCTGCGCGTGGCCCGCGCCGATACCGCGACCCTTACCGCGCATTTGCTCAATACCCTGCCGGTGGCCGACCTGACCGTGGAAGACCCGCCCATTGAGGCGGTGATTGATCAAATTTACGGGAGAAGCGGGGAAAACTCCTTCGATTTATCAAGGTAATGAAAGACAGTAGCTTTTGCCCATTTAGTATATTGACCATCTTCCCCTTGGAGGAAACCTTATGAACCATCGCGGCGGTTGGGCTTTGATTAAAAGCACCTGGTTATCGTGGCTGCAACATCGCAGTTTCTTTTTTGTGCTGGCCTTTGGCTGGATGATCCCCCCCTTGATTTACCTCTTTGTTTGGTCTACCGCGGCCGGCGGGCAGACCATCGGCGGGCTGACCCGGGGCGAGTTTGTGGCCTATTACCTGGCCCTGATCCTGGTCAATCAACTGACTTACGCCCAAACCAACTGGACCGTGGGCGATCTGATTCGGGTGGGCAGTATCAACACCCTGCTGCTGCGGCCCCTATCGCCCATCTACCACACCCTTTCGGCGGAGGCGGCGGGCAAGGTGGTTTACATGATCTTTGTGCTGCCGGTGGCGGCGCTGTTGGCCCTGCTTTTGCGCCCGGAGCTGGAACTGACCTGGCCCAATGCGCTGGCCTTTATTCCGGCCCTGGCGCTGGCCTGGGCGCTGCGTTTTTTGTGGGGCTATTGGCTGGCCCTGTTGGCCTTTTGGGCCGCCCGCGCCGACGGTCTGTTGGCCCTGCAAGATTCTTTAGTCTTTTTGTTGGGCGGCCAGGTCGCGCCTATCCTACTTTTGCCCGGCCTCATGCAGGCCGCGGCAGTGATCTTGCCGTTCCGTTACATGGTCGGCTTTCCGGTAGAAGTGCTCACCGGCCAGCTTCAAGGCGCGAACTTATGGCTAGGCTTTGCCTGGCAAACCGGCTGGCTGCTGGCCGCGCTGATTTTGTTTGCTGTTTTATGGCGGCTGGGCCTAAAACATTACAAAGCGGTGGGAGGTTGAGCATGCGTTACATCCGTTTGATCGGCCAATTTATGCGGGCCTCGGCCCTGGGTGAGCTGGCCTACCGGGTCAATTTTTGGTTGAGCCTGCTACATTCACTGCTTAATTTGGGTACGGGCGTATTGGGCGTGGTGGTGTTGTTTGGCCAGGTTGACTCGGTGCGCGGCTGGGATATGGCCCAAACCCTCACCTTGTTGGGCGTTTACCTGGTGGTGGGCGCGCTGCAAGCCTTATTCATCGCCCCCAGCCTGGACGCCCTGGCCGGGATGGAAGGCGAGATTCACAACGGCCAGTTTGATTTTACGCTGCTGCGGCCGGTAGACGCGCAGTTTTTAGCCAGTTTTCGCTACTGGCGGCCCCTGGCCTTGCTTGACCTGGCCCTGGGCCTGGTTGTGTTGGCGGTTGCCCTGATCCGGCTGGGACAAACCGTGTCCTTGACCCACCTGGTCACATTTTTGCTGATGTTAAGCGCCGGGGTGCTGGTGTTATACGCCATTTTGCTGGCGTTTACGGCCCTGGTGTTTTGGCATCCCGGTTTTTTCTTTACCTGGGTGTTCAACGGTCTGTTTCAACTGGCCCGCTATCCGGTAGACCTGTACCCCGGCTGGCTGCGGCTGGTCCTAACCTGGGTGGTGCCCGTGGGCATCATGACCACGGCGCCGGCCCAGGCGCTCACCGGCGCATTGTCGCCGGGAATGTTGGCGGCGAGTTTGGCCCTGGCCCTGGCGTTTTTAGCGGGTGCGTCGGCGTTGTTTCGCGTGGGGCTGCGGCAGTACGCCAGTGTATCAAGTTAGGTATTGGCAGATTCAAAGTCTACCGGACCGCTTTCCGAACTGAGGTTGCCGCATGCTTACCCCTTTAAAACACCCTCTTAAAGAATTTATCCTCTTTTTTGATTTTTGGTTACAAATTTGACATCCACACCATCCAGAATATAATAAGCTGGCATAATATTAGTCGGCTAAATATTTGCTGGCTAATAATAGTTGGAGGAATTAATGTCTTCAGCAACAAAATCAGAGTCCATTGACTTTTTGTTGGCCCAGGTCTGCAAACTCCATTTTGCCCGCGCTCATATTTTGCTGGAAGAAATTGGCCTGTATCGGGGCCAGCCACCGGTGTTGCGGATGTTGTGGGAACAGGAGGGGCGCACCCATTCCGAGTTGGCCGCGCAATTAAACGTGCAACCGGCCACCATCACCAAAATGATCCAGCGCATGGAGCGCGCCGGCTTTGTGGCCCGCCGGCCCGACCCCGGCGACGAACGGCTCTCGCGGGTTTATTTGACTGAAGCGGGCCGGGATATCCAGGCCGATGTGCAGCGCATCTGGCGGACCCTGGAAGCCGAAACCTTTGCCGGGCTTAATGAAGAGGAGTTGGGCATGCTGCGGCAATTCTTTGAGCGGGTTCGTGACAATTTACGGCAAGTGAATCAAGAAAAATCATAAGGAAGTTAGATGAATTCTTTACAAAAACTGGCCGGATTTCTACGACCCTATTGGAAAGCAACTATTATCGCGCCGCTGTTGATGGTGGTGGAAGTGGCCATGGACCTGATGCAGCCCCGGCTCATGCAGCGCATCATTGACGTGGGCATT
>JAFGDY010000151.1 GCA_016931895.1 Anaerolineae bacterium | reverse complement strand
GCTTCGGGTTCCCCTAAATAGATTTCGTGATACTCCCCCGCCGGATCAATGAGGTCAATAAAGAGTATCTGGTTGGGGGAATTTGTCTGAACAACATTCACTTCGATCGGGCGCACGGCGGTATCGTAGCGTAACTCCAGCCACTCGACCGTGTCACTCCCCTCGGATTGCCAGGCCGTGTTCATCTCGCCACATTCAAAGGTGTTTGGCGCGCCGGTGGCCTCGCTGGCCGTGCGGCTGTGACTTCCATACTCGGAACTGGCCGTGGCTGAAGTGGCCCACTGTCGCAATGTTTCTCCTTGGCCGGTCAGGCTGTCACCGGCAGACACACTGGCTTCCCCGGATTCGGCGGAGGGGGAGCCTGGCTCAAAGAAAGTGACCGAGGTCATCACTGCCTCAAACAGCGGGGCCAATTCGTCGTCCCAACGCTCGGCGGGGGCTGCGCCAAGCATAACGAACTCTTGCGCGGGGGGAACGGCCACCACCACCAGCCGTCCGGCTACGGCTCGACCGCTGTCGTCGGTGCCGCTTATGTCCACGGCCAGGCCCATAACGCTGTCCACCATCACCTCGCGTTCGTCGGTCATGGCAAAGTCTGCTTCCATATCTTGCCGCCATCCGGCCAGCATTTGTTCACTGGTGATGCCCTCTTCGCCGGGATACCCCATAAACATGACGGAGGGGCCGATATCGGGGTCGGCGTCTGGAGCATTCATCCCAATAAAGCCAGGTTCGCCCTCAACGATGTAGTCCGGGATGGTCAGAAAAGCAAAGCCACCCTCTTCGCTACGATACTCCTCGCCGAGGGTGGGGGTATCTGCGGCTGTCTCTTCAGTTTTGGCAACGGTTTCTTGGGCCGCTTCTAGCGTGGCTTCTGTCTTTTCTGTTGTTGCTGCCTCGGTTGCTACTTCCTCTGTGGCAGCCACAGCGCCCGGCAAAGGCGGTTCAGCAGCCTCCTCTTTGCCGCTACCCAATAGACCGCAAGGAATACAGGCCAGGCTGGTCAGCGTGACCACCAACAAAAAGATTAAAGGTGCAAATTTGTGTTTCATTGGAAAAGTCTCCTTTCATGGTTTGTCATCATTTTCTTCTTGATAACTTAATATTTCACCTGTCTGTTCTTCTAAAAAGGCAATGAGTTGACGCAGCGAGGCAAAGCCTTGACGCTCGCCCGTATGCGGATTTTCCACCGTCGCCCGCCAGGCGGTTGATTCGTTGTCTCGCCGTAAACGAAGCAGGTAGGCCAGGTAATTGCCTGGTTTGCTCTTGGTCATCGGCATGCATAGCCCCTTTGGTCAATTGCCCACTTCTATATTTTCCGGCTATAATGATTGGTGAACCTGGGTTCAAGCCTGCATTATCTTGATCCTAACATATTGCCGTTTCAAATTCGTTTCAGTAACGTTTCAGGACTGGTCATGGCTGACTTTTTGGAGATTTCTCTCCTGGGCGGAGTAACAATCAAGCGCAATGGAGAGCCGGTCAAAGAATTGACCTCGCGCAAGGCCATGGCCCTGTTTATCTACCTGGCCTGCCACCACCAACGCGCGTTTCC
The DNA here is from genome assembly GCA_016931895.1 of Anaerolineae bacterium. Lineage (NCBI taxonomy): Bacteria > Bacillati > Chloroflexota > Anaerolineae > Anaerolineae bacterium. Next base: position 16,591 of record JAFGDY010000151.1, on the reverse strand, counting down.
CCGAGAAACCCTGGCCGATTTGTTTTATAGCGACCTGCCGCAGCAGCGAGCTATGGCCAATTTGCGCGTGTTACTGCACCGGCTAGGTCCCTTGGCCACTGATCTCCACGTCACCCGGCAGACGGTTGGCTTCAGCCCGGCCAACGACTATTGGCTTGACGTGACGGCGTTTGAGCAACAACTGGCCGTTGCGGCCGGCGCTAACCCCACAGGCACTACCCTTTCCCCTACTACAACCGAACAATTGGCCGCAGCCCTGGCCTTGTATCAGGGCGATTTTCTGGCCGGTTTCCACCTGGCCGAAACCTATAATTTTGAAGAATGGGTGGTGGTTGAGCAGGAGCGGTTGCACCGGCTGGCCGTGGAGGCGCTGGGCAAGCTGGCTGGCTATTACCTGGATGAAGGACAATATCAGGCTGGAGTTGAATCGGCGGCGCATCTGTTGCAACTTGACCCGTTGAGCGAGGAAGCTCACCGGCAGATGATGGCGTTGTTGGCGCAGAGCGGCCAGCGTAGCGCAGCCCTGGCCCAGTATGAACGTTGTCGCCAGATTTTAGCCGATGAGTTGGGCGTGGGGCCATCCTCAACCACAATCGCGCTCTATGAACACATCCAGACGATGGCCTTAAGGGAACAGTTTCCGGCCAAACGCCCGCACAACCTGCCCTGTTCGATTAGCCCCTTTGTGGGCCGGGCTACAGAATTGGCCCAACTCAGAGAGCGATTGTTTGATCCCGGTTGCCGGTTGTTGACGCTGGTGGGGCTGGGGGGCATTGGCAAAACCTGCCTGGCTTTACAGATAGCCCATCAGCTTGTGGCTGAAGATAACCCGCCGATCTTCAGAAACGGAATTTATTTTGTCTTTCTGGCCGCAGTAAGCGCCCCGGAGTTAATGGCGGCCAAAATTGCCGATGCGCTCAAATTTTCTTTTCATGGGCCTGAAAATCCCGAAAGGCAACTCATAGACTATCTCAGCCATACCCGGCGCGACCTGCTGCTCATCCTGGACAGTTTTGAACATCTCCTGCCGGAAAGTAAATTGGTTGTTGAGATGCTGGAACGTGCCCCTCTGGTCAAGATCATGGCTGTTTCGCGGGAACGCCTCAATGTTCCCGGCGAGTGGCTGTTCAAGGTAAGAGAGCTTAATTATCCTGCCCGTGAAGTCCAACCGGAAAACCTTGAAGATTTCAGCGCCATCCAACTGTTTGCCCAAACTGCCCGGCGAATTCAGCCGGGCTTTTCCCTGTCTGCGGCCGAGCAACCTTTTGTTATGCAGATCTGCCAATTGGTAGAAGGAATGCCCCTGGCCATCGAGTTAGCCGCCGCCTGGCTGCGGGTCTTGTCTTGCCGGGAAATTGCCCAGGAAATCCGGCAGAATCTTGACTTTTTAAGCACCACCTCCCAGCAGGTGGCCGAACGCCACCGCAGCCTGCGGGCGGTTTTCGATCACACCTGGCGACTGCTGCCTTTCGCCGAAAGAGGCGTTTTTGCCCGCCTGTCTGTTTTTCGGGGAGAGTTTGATCGCCGGGCCGCAGCACAGGTAGCCGGGGCGACTCTGCCTATGCTGGGCACGCTGGCGGATAAATCGTTACTGCGCCGGAACTCAACCCAACCCGGTAGTTTTGCTGGCGGCAACGATGTTGCGACCCGCAATGGCGTTGCGACCCGCAACGATGCTGGGACACGATACGAAATGCACGACCTCTTACAGCGTTACGCGGCGGAGAAAATGGCTCAAACCCCAGCAGAACAAATAGCCGCCCAAAACGCGCACTGCCATTATTACGCCCATTTTCTCCGGCAAAAAACAGCCGCCCTCAAAGGAGGGCAGCAGCGTGAGGCGTTGCAAGCCATTAATCTTGAGATCGAAAACGTGCGCGCGGCCTGGAACTGGGCTATTGCTCATGGTTGTCTCACCGAAATCGGGCAGGCGTTGGAGAGTTTGTTTCATTTCTATGATATGCGCAGTTGGTTTCGAGAGGGCGAAGAAGCCTTTGGTCGCGCTGCGGCGGCTCTGATCCCGCCGGGCCGTTCAATCCATCAACTTGAGGGAGAAGCGGCCAAAATTGCGGGCATGTTACAGGCGCGGCAAGGATGGTTCAATTTTCACCTGGGCCAACATGCCCTGGCCCAAGAAAAACTCCAGAACGGCCTGGCGCTGTTACGTGGCTTGGGCGCTCAGGCAGAAATGGTGTTTTGCCTCAATTATCTGGCCGCCGTGCAGCGTCATCTGGGTGAATATACCCCGGCCCGGCAGGCTTTGGCAGAAAGTTTGGCTATTTGTCGGGAGCTGGATGATCGGTTTGGGGCCAGTATTGCCCTAAACCTTCTCGGCCAGATTGCTTCGCTGCAAGGGGAATATGGCTCGGCGCAAACATTATGCCAGGAAGCCCTGGCCCTCAAACGAGAAATTGGCGACCGGTGGGGCATGACGTACTCCTTGGCCTACCTGGGCCGGGTAGCCGAGGCTTTGGGAGATTACGCCGCTGCCAGAGACCTTTTTCTGGAAAGCCTGGCCATTTACCATGAGATAGACGACCGCCGGGGCATTGCTTTTTGCTGCCAGAACTTGGGGGATATATTCAAAGCTTTGGCGGAATATAATGAGGCGAAACGCTTGTATCAGGAAGCCTTGACCTTGTTCCAGGAGATTGGTCATCAATTAGGTATGGAGCAAGTCACCCATGCTATCGCCGCCCTGGAGCGGGCACATCATGCGTAACCTTGTTCCTCATTTCATCCTCAAAAATTTTGCCAGGCACAAATTTGCGGGACATTTTTCGGCCGTCAGCCTGTTTATAGATACCTCCGGCTTTACCCAGATCACGGCCGCTTTGCAGCAACACGGCCAGGAAGGAGCCGAAGTTTTGGCCGGGGTGCTGCGGGCTGTTTTTGAGCCGTTCATCCAAGCCGTTTACGCCCAAGGCGGTTTTGTGGCTAATTTCAGCGGCGATGGTTTTACCGCCCTGTTTCCAGGCCGGCAAATATTAACCTACCAACGCGCCCTGGCCGCCGCCTGGCAAATCAGCCAGCACAACACGGCTCATCCCGGTTATGATACCCGTTACGGCGCTTTCACTTTCACCGTCAAAGCCAGCCTGGCCGACGGTCAGGTGCAATGGGGAATTTTCCCAGCCGAAGCTTCTCAGGTTGAGGCAGACCAACATATCTACTATTTTTGTGGCCAGGCCATTGATCGCTGTATCGAGGGCGAACAGATCATCGAGGGGGGGCAGATGGCTTTGAGCCAAACGGTTTATGCGATTTTGCGCGATTATGTAGTGGCTGAACCCGTCGCCGGTTACTTGCGGGTCAAAGAAATTCAGGGTGAATTACCCCTGCCCCAGCCGGTAAAATTACCCTCACCCGGGCTTGAGCAAACTGCCTTTTTTGCGCCTGCCCTTCATCAATTGACCATGCAGGGGGAGTTTCGCCAGGTTGTCACCATGTTTATCAATCTGCAAGCCCTTGCCGCCGGTAATCCTCTACCCGAATTTATAAAACTCTGTTTGCGCCTGCTCCGGGAGTACGGCGGCCATCTGGCCCGAATTGCCCGGATTGGCGGGCAGGATGCAGGCTATACCTTGTTGCTGTTTTGGGGAGCGCCAATAAGTTTTGAAAACAACGTTGAACGGGCGCTCAATTTTATTTTGGACCTCCGACAAGCTACGCCCGCCATTCCCTGCCGGGTTGGCTTGACTTACGCTATGGCTTATGCCGGTTTTGTTGGCTCAACTTTACGGGAGGAGTACACCTGCTATGGTTTGCGGGTTAATCAGGCGGCCCGGCAAATGGTTGCTGCCGCCTGGGGCGAGGTGTGGCTGGACGAAGCGGCCGCCCGGCAGTCTCGCGCCCCGACCCGGCAAGGGGGAACTTGCTTTGCAGTGGACTCAGCCGGCCTTTTTGCCTTCAAGGGTTTCAATGAAAAGCAGCCGGTGTATGTCTTCCGGGGACGCAAGGCGGGCGCGCCAGTTTTTTTTTTAGGCAGTCTGGTTGGCCGTCAACGTGAATTGACGCAATTGGGTGAGTTTATCCAGCCTATTTTTGAAAGACAATTTGCCGGGGTAATCACGATTTATGGCGAGGCGGGGATTGGCAAAAGTCGCCTTTTGTATGAGTTTAAGCAGCATTGCGAAACGTATCGTAACGGTGACGCTCCGGCCTGGTTTCACTGTCCCGCAAACGAAGTGCGGCGGCAATCGCTGCATCCCTGGCGCTATTTTCTGCGCATTTACTTTGACCAAACTTCAGCCGCCGGTCAACCTGCCGCCGAAAGCAAAAATCGGGCGGCTTTTACCCAAAAATTGGAGACCCTGTGCAGCCGCCTCCCAAACTCGGCGTGGCAAACTGAATTGGTCCGCGCCCGGCCTTTCCTGGCTGCTTTGGTAGACTTGCCCTGGCCTGACTCTCTCTATGAGCAGTTGGAGCCGCCATTACGCTTTGAAAATACTCTGGCCGCCCTTAAAAATTTGCTCCTGGCCGAAAGCCAGCTTCAGCCGGTGATTTTAGTTTTAGAAGACGCGCAGTGGCTGGACGATGACTCGGCTGAATTTCTCAAACATCTGACGCGCAATGTGGCTACATCTCCCCTGGCTGTTTTGCTGGCCAGCCGCGTCCCCCTCCCACCGGACTTGCTTGATCCCGCTACGCCTTGCCATGTCCTACGCCTGGAATCGCTGGCCACGGTTGAGATTCAGGCTCTGGCCGAGGCGCAGTTATCCGCGCAGGTGGGATCGCTTTTGGTGGAGCTGCTGGCCAGCCGGACCGGGGGCAATCCTTTTTTTGTGGAGCAATTATTGCACTACCTGGTTGAACAGGGGCTGTTGAGCCAGGATGAGACCGGCCTCATCCCCACCGAAACCAATGGGCGACTCCCGGCGGATGTGCGGGCCGTGCTCATTGCTCGTCTGGATGGTCTATCGCCGGCTGCCAGAGAGGTGGTGCAGACGGCGGCCGTTTTAGGCCGGGAGTTTGATTTGCCCCTGCTGGCCCGGATGATGTTTAATGACCCGCAGCTAGAAGCCAGGGTTCAAGAAGTTGCCCGGGCCGTGATCTGGTTGGCCTTAACCGAGACCCGTTATCTTTTTACGCATGCCCTGATGCGTGACGCTGTTTACGATATGCAATTACGGGCGAATCTGCGCGCCTTGCATCGGCTGGCGGGCGAGTCAATTAAAAAGCTCTATGCCGATGACGTGGCCCCCTACTATGCCGACCTGGTTTACCATTATGGCCAGGCCGGGGAGATTGAGCAGGAACGCAGTTACGCCAAACTGGCCGGGGAACAGGCTGCCACGCGATATGCCAACGCTGAAGCCATCGCCTATCTCAGCCGCGCCCTTGATCTCACCCCGCCAACGGATTACGAGGAACGCTATGCCTTACTGATGGCCCGGGAGAAAGTTTACGACCTGCAGGGCCAGCGGGAAGCCCGCCGGGAAAATCTGGCGTTGCTGGCAGAAGTGGTGGCCGCGTTACCGGATGCGCAGAAGCAAGCCCAAGTTGCTGTTTACCGGTCTCGTTATGCCCGGTCAGTGGGCGACTACTCAGGTGCCACAGCCTTTGCCCAAACCGTGCTTGACCTTTCCCGTAAGCTTGGCGACCGGCTCCTGAAAAGCCAGGGTTTACAGAATCTTGGCCTGGTCGCTCGCCACCAGGGCGATTATGTTCAGGCCAGAGCTTATTTTGAACAGGCTCTGCATCTTTATCAGGAGCTTGGCGACCGGCCGGGGGAAGCAGCCGCTCTGGGCAACCTGGGTGGCATCTGCAATCTCCAGGGTGATTTTACCGGCGCTCAGACCTATCACCAACAGGGCTTGCGCCTGGCCCGCGAGTTGAACTATCGGCAGGGAGAGGGCTTGTCCCTCAACAGCCTGGGCAATATCTGTGGCAAACAGGGCGACTATGCTCAGGCCCAACACTATTATGAGCAAGCGCTGCGCATTTTTCACCAGATTGGCTATCGGGCCGGCGAAGGTTTGGCACTGCAAAACCTGGGCAATATCAGCCTGTTGCAGGGCGATTATGCGGCCGCCAGCACTTACCTTGAGCAATCTTTAGCCATTAGATGCGAGCTTGGCGACCAGGCGAGTGTGGGCCAGGTGCTTATCAGTCTGGCCGGCGTGTCGTATAAACAGGGTGACTATGCCCTGGCCCGGACCTATTTTGAGCAGGCGCTCCAGATCTCGCGCAAAATTGGCGACCTGGCCGGAGAAGCGGCTGCGCTGCATAATCTTGGCCTGATGGCCATGGATCAGGGGGAGTTTGCCCAGGCCCGGGTTTATTTTGAGCAGACGCTGTCTATCTACCAGGCCGGTGGTAACCGGCATGGCCAGGCTATTGTCCTTAAGAATCTGGAGAATGTGCGTCAATGGGAAAGCGAAAATCCTGATCCAGATAATTCTCATTGTCCTTGACAATCGGCCCTTCGCCAGCCATAATATCCCCATTGTGTCCGATGGCCGGCTGTCCCCCGCTGCAACTTGACCCCCTGCTCATTTCGTATTCGCTGTTGTCATCATTCCTATCGGTATAGTCCGGATTACGTATTTCGTAAAGAATCCTAAAAATGCAAGCTGGCCATTGCGGCCCAACAATACGTAATCCGTAACAGGAGTAACCAATGTCTGAAGCAAGGCAAACCATCAAAAAAAATCTGGCTAACCAGCAATACATAGCCTCTGATGAAATCGCCACCGTTATTTTCCTGGCCGATCAACTGGGCAAGCCCGTTCTTACCGAAGGACCGGCCGGAGTGGGCAAAACCGAGTTAGGCAAAGTGTGGGCCGCAGCTACGGGCCGCCGCCTGATTCGCTTGCAGTGCTACGAGGGCTTGGATGAAACCAAAGCCCTTTACGAATGGGAATATGCCAAACAAATGCTCTACACCCAACTACTGCGGGCCAAGCTGGAAAACGTGATTGGCGACGCCGTCTCCCTCAAAGAAGCCGCCGACCGTATTGCCGCCGAAGAAGAGATTTTTTTCTCTGAGCGGTTTCTGCTGCCCCGCCCCCTGTTGTTGGCCCTCACCTCCGACCAGCCGGTGGTGTTGCTCATTGACGAGATTGACCGGGCCGACGTGGAATTTGAAGCCTTTCTTCTGGAAGTGCTCAGCGATTTTCAGGTGAGTGTGCCCGAACTGGGCACGATCAAGGCCAAACATCATCCCATGGTTTTATTGACCAGCAACAACACCCGCGAACTCAGCGAGGCTCTCAAACGTCGCTGCCTGTATATCTTTTTGGATTATCCTACGGTTGAAGCGGAATTAGACATTGTGCGGCTAAAAGTGCCCGACCTGGCCCCGGAATTGGCCCGGCAGGCGGTCGAGCTGGTCAATCAATTGCGCAGCCTGGATTTAAAAAAGACGCCCTCCATTAGCGAAACCCTGGATTGGGCCAAAGCCCTGGTCAAGCTCAATGCCAACCAGTTGGACCAAAAAACCGTGGAAACTACCATGAGCGTTCTGCTCAAACATGAAACCGACATCATTAGAGCCAAACGCGCCCTGTCTCGCCGCGGGCCTAATGGGGGGACGCGTCGCCCCGGCCCCGGCGATTTTGATCCTGACGATTGGGCGAGTTACCGGATGCTGGGCAATAAGTAGGGGCGGGTGTCGAGTGTTAGGTAATGCATTAAGCTGAGGAGAATTTTGCTGGCCAGGCGGGGGAATGAATTATGGATCAACGTATCATAGATTTTATTGCCGGACTGCGGGCCGCGGGCGTGCGCGTTTCAATTGCCGAAAGTGAGGACGCTTTTAAGGCGACCGGCTGTATAGGCATTCTCAATAAAAACGAGTTCCAGGCTTCTCTGCGAGCCACGCTGGTGAAAGAAGCCAATGATCGGCCCATTTTTGACCAACTATTTCCGCTATACTTTGGCAGCGGCGGCCCGCCGCTGCTCAACCTTATGGATGATCTGTCGCCGGAGGAGAAGCAACTTCTGGCCCAGGCTTTGCGGGCGTTGCTGGAACAAATGCGCCAAAACGAGCAGCGGCGAGACATGCAGCAGCGTCAGCGGGGAGGTTCCGCTTCTGCCCAAAACCAACTCAATAATCTCATGCAGTTGTTACAATGGTTATTGCAGGGCCAAAATCCCAATCCAGAAATGCTTGACCGGCTGGGCCGGCAGGCCGGCGTGCCCCGGGCTGACCATCCCTTTCAGCAGCGCTGGCTAGAGCAGCGCATCCAGCGCCAATTGGGCATGCAGTTGCTGGAACAGCTATTGGCCCAACTGCCGGAATTGCTTAAACAATTGGGGATGAGTCAAAAAGCCATTGACCAATTGGTGGAAGGGATGGAAGCCAATCGCGAAGCGCTGGCGGAACAGATAGCCCAACAGGTGGGCGCGGCCATTGCTCGCCAGCGGGCCGAGAGTCACCGGCAGCAAAAACAGGACGGCGTTGATTTGATGCATCGTCCCTTCAAAAACCTCAGCGAGCGCGAGGCCCAGCTTTTACGGGATCAGGTGCGGCGTTTGGCCGCGCAATTACGTAGCCGGGCGGCCTTGCGCCAGAAGCGGGGCAAAAGCGGCGTGCTGGATGTCAAACGGACCTTCCGCTCAAACCTGATCTACGGCGGGGTGCCGCTGGAACTCAAATTCAAAACTCGTCGTCTCAAACCCAAGCTGCTGCTCATTTGTGATGTTTCGACCAGCATGCGGGCAGTGGTTGAATTTTTACTGCGCCTGATTTACGAGTTGCAGGACCAGGTAGCCAGCGCGCACAGCTTTGCCTTTATTGACGACCTGGAGGACATTAGCCAGAATTTTGCCGAGTACCCGGCCGATGTGGCCATTGAAGTAGTGCTGACCCGCTTGCAGCCGGGCCACTACAACACCGATTTGGGCAATAGCCTGAACACGCTCATGCAGCGTTACGCCGGCGCTATTGACCATCGCACCACTGTTATTTTTGTGGGCGATGCGCGCAACAATTATAACAATCCCCGCCTGGATTTGATGGAGCAAATCAAACGGCGCAGCAAGCGCATCATCTGGCTCAACCCGGAACACCCCCGCCAGTGGGGTGCCGGCGATAGCGATATGCCGGCCTATCTCCCTTACACCCACGCCATCCACCGGGTCAGCACCCTGGCCGAGTTGACCGTAGCGGTGGATAAGTTACTGACCACGCCTTGAAAATAACCAAAAAGCCGGATAGTCATGCAGACCTCTCAGGGATTTTGCCAGGGAGGTCTTTTCGTGATACCCTATGGAGGGTAGATGTAGTACTTTTGGGCTAATCTCTAACAATTTTCCAATACTTTTTACAGGAAAAACCAATTATTTTTTGTTAAAATATGGCCTGGATGTTTTTGGGTTGGCATAAAAATTGTAACAATCTATTTGGGAAGAAATATTCTTTAGCTTAGATTTGGATACCTATTCCTGGAAATGGTGATGATGGAAAGTATGCTTGTTATTGATCACTCAGAACAAACAATGACCCCTTTTGCGTTTTGGTCTTATCCGCCAGAAATTTTAAATTTATCGCAGGATGAAATTCACATTTGGCGTGCTTCTTTAGATGTGGAGCCGTCGTGGGTGCAGGACCTTCAACAAATCCTCTCGCCCGACGAACAGGCCCGGGCGGCGCGTTTTCATTTTGAGAAAGACCGTGAGCATTACATTGTAGCGCGTGGTTTGCTGAGAATCATTTTGGGGCGTTACCTGGAGATGGAGCCGCATGAATTATCCTTTAGTTATGGCCCTTATGGCAAGCCGGGCTTGACCACTTTGCTTGGCCACAATGTGCTCAATTTCAATATGTCCCATTCGCATGGCCTGGCTATCTATGGGTTCACCCGTGGCCGAAAAATAGGCGTTGACCTGGAACGCATTCACACCGATTTTGCCTGTGAGCAGATTGCCAAACGCTTTTTTACCCCCAACGAATTTGCCATATTACACGCCCTCCCCGCCGAGATGAAACACGAAGCCTTTTTCAATTGTTGGACGCGCAAAGAAGCCTATATCAAAGCCAGGGGCCAGGGTCTTTCCTTCTCGCTGAATCAATTTGAGGTTTCTTTCACGCCGGGCGAACCGGCCAAATTGTTAAATATTGCGGAAGACCCCTATGAAGCGGCTCGCTGGTCGTTGGTGGAACTGGAGCCAGACCCTTGTTTTGCGGCTGCGCTGGCCGTGGAAGGACATGATTGGCAGCTCAGTTGCTGGCACTGGCTGGAGTACTAAACGTTATTCTCCTCGTTCATCCCCAAATTTGAAAGCGTGAAAGTGAGGAAATGTGATGGATGTAAGTTCTCAACTTGCATGCTTTCGGTTGATTCAGGCTGATTGATACGTATAATGATAGACACGCTTCCAAAATGAAAGTGAGGTAACGGATCAATGTGGCATGGCGGCGGTTGGTGGAGTTACATCCGATATGATGAAGAACGAGATCGGCCTCAATTTAGTTGGGCGCTCTTACAACGGGTGTGGCGTTACGCCAAACCTTATTGGCTTAAGACGGTTGGTTTACTGATAACCATTTTTGTGATCACCGGCCTGAGTCTCATTCCTCCCCTTCTGTATCGAGATTTGATAGATAATGCCTTGCCCAATCAAGATGTAACTCGCTTGATCTGGCTGACGCTGGCGATGATCGGTATTCCGCTTGTCAATGCGCTTGTTGGTCTGGTTCAGCGTTACCTCAGTGCCACCACGGGGGAGCATCTGATTGCTGATCTGCGTAATGCCTTGTTCAATCATCTGCATGGCATGGGCCTCAGGTTCTTTACGTATTCACGGACGGGCGAATTGATGAGTCGCTTGAACAATGATGTGGTGGGGGCGCAGAGTGCGTTGACCGGCACATTCGTCAATATTGTTTCCAATGTCGTCTCTGTCGTTGCTACGCTGGCCATTATGATCACGCTGGAATGGCGATTAACCCTGTTGAGTGTCATCATTTTACCGCTGTTTGTTTTGCCCACCCGCCGGGTAGGGCGGATGTTGCGCGAAGTACGCCGTGACAGTATGGAACTGAACGCCAAAATGAATGCGCTTATGCAGGAAACGCTCAATGTCAGCGGGGTATTGTTAGTTAAGCTGTTTGGCCGGCAAGCCGATGAAATGGAGAAATTCCGGGAGCGCAGCGGATTGGTAGCCGACATCGGGATTCGTTCGGCGATGATTGGCCGCTGGTTCTTTTTAGGATTAGGGTTGGTGAGCGCCGTAGGTACGGCTGTAGTGTTTGGTGTTGGCGGTTATCTCGTCATCGAGGGCGTTTTCACGGTGGGCACCATTGTGGCGTTTGGTGCCTATTTGACCCAACTCTATGGCCCCTTGAGCGCGATGAGTAACGCCCACATTGAGTTAGCCACCAGTATGGTCAGTTTTGAACGTGTCTTTGAAATTTTGGACCTGGAGCAGGAAATTGAAGACAGGCCTGAAGCTGTTGAATTGAAGGATGTGGCAGGCCGGGTTACTTTTGAAAATGTGTCGTTCAGTTATACCGCCGGCGGCGACGGCGGAGCCGGGGCGTTGGGTTTGACCATAGACCGCTTACCGGACGGCGATAATGGCCGTTCGTCTACAACCCCGGCGGTTGTGGCCAGCCGCAGTATGGCCGTTGAAGCGATCAGTTTTGAGATCAAACCGGGCCAATTGGCCGCGGTGGTAGGCCCCAGCGGGGCCGGCAAAACCACCCTCACTTACCTGCTGCCCCGTTTGTACGACCCTACCGAAGGCCGTATTTGTATTGACGGCCACGATCTGCGGAATGTCACCCAAAAGTCGTTGGTTTCGGCTATTGGCATGGTGACGCAAGAAACCTATCTGTTTCACGATACCATCAAGGCCAACTTGCTTTATGCCAAACCCAGGGCTACCCAGGATGAAATTGAAGCCGCGTGTCGAGCCGCTAATATTCATCATTTTATTGCCGGGTTGCCGGATGGGTATAAAACCGTGGTGGGGGAGCGGGGCTATCGTTTGAGCGGGGGCGAAAAGCAGCGGGTCGCCATTGGCCGCGTTATCCTCAAAGACCCGCGCTTGCTCATATTGGACGAAGCCACCAGCAGCCTTGACAGCCAAAGTGAGGCCCTCATTCAGGAAGCCCTGGAGCGCATTATGCAGAAACGTACCAGCCTGGTCATCGCCCACCGGCTCAGCACCATCCTGGCGGCTGACGTGATTTTGGTGATGGATCAGGGCCGTTTGGTGGAACAGGGGCATCGTCGGGGGTCTCGGTCGGCCCACGAGGAATTGCTGGCCCGGGGCGGGCTGTATGCTCACCTTTACCAAACCCAATTTCGACACACCCCTAATCTTATTGCTTAACAACGATGATAACCAGACACCTCTTAAGGTTGGGCCAAATCCCAGGAGGAGTGCCCTTATCCTTCGCCCGTCTTGGGGGTAACACTTGGCCCGGGAGAAAGATTCGAGTAAGATAGACGGCCTAAGGAGATTCCTAATGTACCCAAACACTATTAAGGCGGTACCCCTGAAAAACGTAACCATTGGCCAGGGATTTTGGGGAGCGCGGATTGACACCAATCGCACTGCCACCCTGCCCATTGAATACGAGCAGCTTAAAAAAACCGGCCGGATTGAGGCGTGGAAACTGGATTGGCATGAAGGCATGCCTTACAAACCACACCGCTTTTGGGATTCAGACTCGGCCAAATGGATCGAGGCAGCGGCCTACAGTTTGACCTCTCACCCGGATGAACAATTGGCCGCACTGGTTGATAAAGTGATTGACCTGATTGAAACGGCCCAACAACCGGATGGCTATTTGAATATTTATTACACCGCGATTGAACCGGAAAATCGTTGGGCCAATTTACGTGACTGGCACGAGTTGTACTGTGCCGGTCACCTGATTGAGGCGGCGGTGGCTTATTTTGAAGCTACGGGCAAAGACAAATTGCTGAAGGTGATGATCCGCTACGCCGACTACATTGGTCAGACTTTTGGTTCCCAAAAAGGCCAAAAGCGTGGCTATCCCGGCCATCAGGAGATTGAGCTGGCCTTGGTCAAACTTTACCGCGCTACCGGCGAAAAACGTTACCTTGACCTGTCCAAGTTTTTTATTGACGAGCGTGGCCGGCAGCCGCATTACTTTGACCTGGAAGCCAGGGCGCGCAACGAAGACCCCGTTAAAGATTATTGGGCCGGAACCCACCAGTACAACCAGGCCCACCTGCCGGTGCGGGAGCAAACAGAAGTGGTTGGCCACGCCGTACGCGCCTGTTATATGTACGCCGGTATGGCCGACGTTGCCGCCGAAACCAACGATCCAACCCTATTCGAGGCGCTGCAACGCCTGTGGCGGAATGTCACCGAAAAGCGGATGTACCTCACCGGCGGTATTGGCCCCACCCTCAGCAACGAAGGTTTTACCTTTGATTATGACCTGCCCAATGAGATGGCCTATGCCGAAACCTGCGCCGCCATCGCCCTGGTTTTTTGGGCGCACCGTATGTTTCATTTGGACCCTGACGGTGTTTATATTGATGTGCTGGAACGCGCCCTGTACAACGGCGTATTGAGCGGCGTTTCTTTGGACGGCGCTAGCTTTTTTTATGCCAACCCCCTGGCGGCCTTTCCTCAGGTCAATCCGTATCCCGGCGTCCTCCTCAACAAAACCGGGTACTATCGCCGCAGCGAATGGTTTGACTGCGCCTGCTGCCCGCCCAACCTGGCCCGGCTGCTGGCCAGGTTGGGCCAGTATGTCTACTCAACGGGCCAGAACAAAATTTACGTTCATTTCTACACCACCGCCGAGGCCCAAATTGACCTGAACGGCCGGGCCATTCGGCTAGAACAACAAACCCGTTATCCCTGGGACGAGACCGTCCGCTTCACCGTTCACCCCCAACAGCCTGGACAATTTTCCCTGGCCCTGCGCGTGCCGGGTTGGTGTCGCCGGGCCGAAATAAAGGTCAACGGACAGATTGTTCCCCCAGCGACCGAACGGGGCTATGCTCAAGTTGACCGAACCTGGCAGCCCGGCGACCGGGTTGAATTGACCCTCTCTATGCCGGTGGAACGGATAGAGGCGCATCCGCGGGTCCGGCAAGATGCCGGGCGTTTCGCCTTGCAGCGCGGCCCGGTGGTTTATTGCCTGGAAGAAGCGGACAACGGCCCCAACCTGGCCCACGTGCTTATTCCCGGGGAGAATAAACTGGCCGTAACATTTGAGCGCGATCTTTTGGGCGGCGTGTCTGTGATAACCGGCCAGGCCCTGCGCCGCGATACAAACGACTGGCAGAATACACTTTACCGGCCCCTGGAATCGTCAAATATGCTCCCCTTCACCTTTAAGGCCATCCCCTACTGCTGCTGGGCCAACCGGCAACCCGGTGAAATGCGGGTATGGTTAAGGGAGGGGTAACTAAGTTTGTCCGGGATACTTTTCCAAAAATGACGGTGAATAATGATGAAGGGAGCAACCTCCAATTTTGCATCCGATTTGCGCCTCTCCCCAGTATGGGTGATAGCCGTGATGTTGGTAGTTGGCGTGGCTACTGGGGTAATAGGCCAGGTTCAGCAGAAGACAGCAGATTGGACTACCATGCTGGACTTTACCCTGCTGGTCTTTGGCTTAACATTAGCGGCCTGGTTTCTGAACAGTTGGCGGCCTCGATTAGGAGAGTGGGGGACCATTATTGGCCTGATTACAATTATTTACTGGGGCGATCAATGGTTGGGCGTACCGGGTTTTTTGACCCTGTTGGTAATACCTACGGCGCTGGCGGCGGCATTGTTAAGCCTCTCGGCGGCCGCCGTGATTGCCCTGGGCCAAACCGGCCTTTTGGTAATCCCTGGAATCGTAGGAATAGGCTCCGCCCCGGCCACTATTATTCCTCCGCTGCTGGCCATTTGGGCCATCCTGGGCGTAATGGCGGCAGTGTACCAACCCATCTATCAGGTAGCGCAATGGGCCTGGAATTATTTTCAACAAGCCCAAACATTGCTGGAAGAGGCCCAAAGCCGCAAAATGGAATTGGAACAAGCTCTGGAAGACCTGGCCCAGGCCAATTTGCAACTCACCCGGCTCAACGTGATGGCCCAGGGACTGCGCCAGGTGGCCGAAAACGCGCGTCGCGCCAAAGAGGAGTTTGTGGCCAATGTGAGCCACGAGTTGCGCACACCGCTCAACATGATTGTCGGCTTTAGTGAAACCATCCTGCAATCTCCCCAAACCTACGGCGACAGAATTCCCCCGGCCTTGCTGGCCGACTTGATGGTGGTTTATCGCAACGCCGAGCATCTATCCGGCTTGATTGACGACGTGCTTGATTTGAGCCAGATTGACGCCGAACAAATGGCCCTGACCAAAGAAGAAGTCCAGTTTTTAGAAATTGTCGAGGAGGCCGCCACCGCCATCCGTCCGCTTTACGATTCAAAAGGACTGTATTTGGAATTGAAAATACCGGCGAATCTGCCCCCTGTTTTTTGCGACCGCACCCGCATGCGGGAAGTGTTGTTGAATTTACTCAGCAACGCCGGCCGTTTCACCGACCGGGGAGGAGTGGGATTGCGAATTTGGCTGGACACAAACGACATAATGGTGAGCGTCACCGACAGCGGTCCGGGCATTACCGCCGAAGAAATGGCCAAACTGTTCCAACCATTTCAACAATTGGATAGCTCTATCCGACGGCGTTACGGTGGCACCGGCCTGGGCTTGAGCATCAGCGAACGTTTTATCAAACTGCACGGCGGCAAAATTTGGGTTGAAAGCAAAAAGGGGGTGGGCACTACTTTTTATTTTCGCATTCCGGCAAAGCCGCCGGTTTTAGCCGAGGATGGCTTTTTGCGTGGTCTCACCCCGGATTGGGATTTTTTACAACGGACTCGGCCTAGCGCCGCCCCCAAAACCGTTGTTCGCCCGCGTTTTGTGATCCTGGAAGCCGGTAATGTTTTGCAGCGTTTGCTCAACCGCTATTGGAATGAAGTGGAAATTGTTCCGGCAGCCAGCCTGGCCGAAGCCATTGAGGAGATCACCCGGGTGCCCACGCAGGGGTTATTGGTCAACGAACCTTCGGTCAGCAAAACCCTTGACGCCATTACGTCGGCCCGCTTATTCCCCAACGATACGCCGGTAATCATTTGCTCAATACTCACGCCAGACGAAGAGTGTACCTCCCGGGGAGCGTCGGCGCGATTGGTTAAACCCATTTCTCAAGAACGAATGTTGCAGGTCCTGGATCAACTCGACATCAAGGCGGGAACGATTTTGATTGTGGATGATGAACCTGACGCCTTGCAGTTGTTCAGGCGTATGCTGGTTTCGGCGGGGCGCGATTACAAGATTCTCCTGGCCCGGGACGGGCAGGAAGCCCTGAATATTATTCGGGAACGCCGGCCCGATGTGATTCTGCTCGACTTGATTATGCCCACCATAGACGGGTTTCAATTTTTGGAATTGAGAAGCCAGCAGCCTGACCTGCTGGAAATCCCGGTGGTGATTATTTCGGCCCGCGATCCGGCGGGCCAACCCATTGTCAGCAAGGCCCTGGCCGTCACGGGAGGTAGAGGATTATCTGTCCGGCAGCTACTGGCTAGCATGGAGGCCTTGCTTAAGGTGCTGGCGACATCCGGGCCAGTTGGCGATCTAATGCCGACAGTAACG
>JAFGDY010000150.1 GCA_016931895.1 Anaerolineae bacterium | reverse complement strand
GCCACTTTATTGATACGCTGTGGGATATCTACGAACTGAATTCTGACCTTCAGAGCTGCCTGGGTGGCTTTGACAGGTTATCGTGTTATATGCTGCCGGTCAGTGCGGGTTTTCTGGCTCTACCCTTTGCTACTGGCGGTGGTTCTCTCGATAACATCGTTCGGCAGGCGGATGGGGTCGGTGGGGGTGGACTTGGAGCAAGGTCGAGAAGCGCATTGGCGATTGATGACCCGCTTGTTCGCCGAATGAGGAGTAGTGGGTGGAATGAGGCTGAGATTAGTTATTACAAGCTACTTCAAGAACGTGGAGAGAATGCAAGATCTTTGTATTGTTATGATGCAGCTTTAATGCGTATGGGTGGGCTTGTTACCCCAGTAGATCGTGCTAACGTTGAAGGGTTACTTAAATCTATGAGATTAAAGTCCGACGTTCTAGAAGGATATCCGGCTTTTAGGAAGGTTGGTTACTTTGGGATCGACCAAACAGAGGCTATAATGGGAACTTTGAAACCTCGTGATCTTCTACTATTTGGAGACACCTTGCATGTGAATCGAGTTCTGGATGTTGAAGGTGGTATAACGTTCTTGGACAAGTGGGGGAGTGGGGCCTTGACAGTTAAATCTTGGGGAGAGGTCAAACAATTACCTTTAATGATGAGAGGAAAGGGACATTCTGTAGATGACTTTGGGTATGTTTTGATATATCGACCACAATAATTTCTGGAGTATAAAGATGGTAAAAAAACAAAAAAGACTATTTCTGCTGGAGTATTGTGATCTGGGTCATCGTATTGAAACAGGCATCTTTGAGACTGTAGGCTTTGAAGTTGAATGGGATGTATGGAATAGACACGTTTCAGGTAATGAATTTTTGGAAATAGTATTGCCTCGAATTGAAAAATGGCGGCCAGATGTAATCGTATTTTATTTCTCCATGTCATACTATTCGACATCTCTTGAGGAGGAACCACAGGAGTGGATAGAAGCATGTAAACACATTCGAGTAAATCCTAACTTGCAACATACTAAAATAGCGGCATTTCTTGGTCCTCAAACGAACACATCATTGCAGAGAACAACCTGGTCAAAGCGATATGATTTCTACACTCACGATCCCCTGCGAGTTGTAGAACATGTCAGAATAATCAAGCATTTGGTAGGAGAAGACATTAGAGGTTTTGAAGGTGTTAATGGTTATCTTTTAGAGAGAGGCGATTGGAAAATCCAACCCTATTTTCTTGGACAACCATGTAAAAAGAATAAATCACAACCTGATGCTGAAGGAAATTTCTTAGAGCAATATCCAGTTATGACACATTTATTGACTGTTAGTCAGGAAGGTAAATATGTATGGGGAGAACCTATACAATCTGGAATATCGACTTGCATCGTCTATGCAATTAGGTCATTAGAAGTTTGGCAAGAGGAAGGCTTGAGTATTGAGGAGATAGAACGGCTCACTATATTAGCAGATAAGTCCCCCTCCGATTGTCAACTTCTTATTGGGGTAAATGACCTATTTCTGAAAATTGAACCAAAAGTTATCACTCAGATACTGACGCAAGTTCAACAAGTTGGAGGATGGCAGGTGTTTATCAATGAACACTTATGGTTTGAGAGATTTTGCTTTCCCCACTTATTTGAAGCAATTGTATATCAAAAGGCCAACTTTGGTTTTTTTAAAGCTCCCTATGTATTATGAGAGCGTGGTGGTTTTTGTTGTTGAAAACCCATAGGTCGAGTTTCGTTTCCTCAACCCAACTTCTCTTTCCCCACCCCAACATGACCTGCCCTCAATTGAAACCATCCACCAAGGCGACCACCTCTACGCCGCAGACCCGGAAACCGGTAACACCGGCTACTTTGAGGCGGTCAACATCTACAGATGTGGGAATACTTCCTGACGCTCCGGCGTCCAGTTCGTAGGATGGGTTGAGGTGACGAAACCCATCTTACTTCTTCATTGACACCCTGCTCGACGCGGTAGACCTGCTGGGCAACATCCAGAACTGCCTGGGGGATGCGGATGCGCTAAGTTGTTATATGGTGCCGGTCAGCGCGGCGGCGA
Organism: Anaerolineae bacterium; assembly: GCA_016931895.1. NCBI lineage: Bacteria > Bacillati > Chloroflexota > Anaerolineae > Anaerolineae bacterium. Next base: position 23,114 of record JAFGDY010000150.1, on the reverse strand, counting down.
TGGTTATCCCCGGCGTGACCACCGGCGGCCTGGGGGATGATGCGGTCAAGGCGGCAGCGCGGGGGGCGGATGATGAATTTGTAACTTTTTATCATGGCACGGGAGTGACTTTTGAAGGAGAAAATCGTGTGGCAAAACATTTTGAAGAAGGGAAAATTATTGAAGACTTTGGGACCGGTGATTTTCATAACGCATTCTATATGGCGCGGCCACAAGATGAGGGAATCTACTGGGCTCTTGATCGATACGACAATCCGCATTTAATAAAAATTGATATCCCTAAGACCCAATTCGATCGTCTTAAAGGAGTAAATATACATCCTTTTGAATATCAACATGGTTATAGAAATACAACTGAACGTACTCTTGGAGGTATTTTATCACGAGCTGAGATAGATGCGAAATATGGATTAGCCGGTGCTGATTATCTATATGGGCCAGCGACCTTTATAGAGTATATACAGTATGCATTCAAGAGCCCCTTAGCGTTTGAAGTACTGAATAGTTCTCCTAGAACGATTTACAGAGTCTTGGGCAACAACGAGATTCAATTCATAAAACGGATAGATCCCCGGTAAGTGATCAAGAGAAACTAATGGATGAAAAAACAGTATCTGAATTAATTCATGAACTTCAGACAGTTCCCCTGGAATCTGAATTTGTCTATGCCAAGTTACTTCAATGTCGTCAGGCAATAGAATGGGCTAAACAGTTACAAAGATGGGATCTGGTGATTGAGATTGCCAGTGTATGTTCTTACAATACTAAGGATTTAAATAGCTTTTCTGGAAGCAATAAATCACAGTGTGAGATATTTACAGAAGAAGAAAGGAGAAACTTCTGCCAGCAACTACGAGTATTAGCCGCAGAAGGTCTAACAGCAGCCAGACAAGAAGGAAATCAGAATAGAGAGTTCGGATTCTTAATAGCTCTTGTGCGACTATCGGATTGCTTAGACGACTTTGACAAATCTCTAAATTACCTTAGAGAACTAAGGTCTATTCCACGAAAAAGCAATTTGGTCGTTGGCGAGAAGGCATTGCAGATTGGACATAAAGCAAATTCTGTAGGGGACTATTTGGCCGCTAGAAACCTCTATCAGTTTTGCCTGGACATAGTAGTAAACGAAGTAGGCAACAAGGGGGGTGAAGCTAATATATTAGACTTTATGGCGGCCAATGAATTTGATGCAGGCAATTTCAGCCTAGCTGAAGAGTTAAGTGACAGAGTCCAGCAGATAAGAAGACAACAAAAAAACAAGGATATTCCCCTCACAAACCGTTGATAATTCAGCTCTTTCTACTTTGACATAACCGAAGCCAGTGAGTAGGTCGGGTTGAGGCAACGAAACCCGGCCTTTTCCACGTTCCAACGGGGGAATGCCGCCCAAACGCTCCACGTTTCAGGGAGCAGCTTCGTCAAGGAGGGCTCGCTGAGAAAAGCAACCCGCCCTGCATATTGTCACAAAACCAACGGCGTGCTCTGGTCAGGGAACGCCGTTGGGGTTTAGAACAGCGGATCACTCGGATGGACGGATTTTGCTCCGCTCATCTGCGCGGTCTTTATTTTTCCGCCCCCCTTCGGTTTCGCTTCCTTCGACTCCGCTCCCCAAATTGTTCTTCTGATCGTCCAACAGTCCAGCCTACCCCGGCTGCGGAGGCCCAGGTACGGCGGCTTTTTGGAGCGTTGAGCCAATCGCCAAAAACAACAACGGGCACGAAGTGTTCTCGTGCCCTTTGGCCTCTGGAGAGCCTGGCAAGATGTCTTAGAAGTGGTGAGCATCTTTTGCCCAGAGAAAGCGGTGATTCAATCGCTTGTTGTTTGCGCCGGCTGCTGCTGGAAAGCAAGAATCTCTTCGTACAGATGAGCCAGCGTTTCGTCGGCAAACTCCCGGTCACGCCAATCCAGGTAGTTCCCCTGTCCGGCGTGCCAACTGGCCCAAAAACGGGCCACTTTGGTGGGATTAAGATGCTGCAAAAGAATTTGGGCCACTTCTCGCATGATTTCTGCTTCGGCGATTACCTGCACAGTCATGGTTCATTCTCCTACAATTCGTACTAATTCGGTTGGATTGCACACAATCAATTCAGTGCCCTGCTGCAAACGCCGGTAACGGTTGATGAAACGGTCATCACAAGTCACAAAGTAATCGGCCTTGACCGTTTCGGCACAGGCTATATGCAAGGCATCAAGCGGCTTTAGTCCATCCTGCTCCAGGGTATCGGCTCGTTGCCGTATTTCTTCATTGACCAATTGGCGGTCGGCGGCAAAGGCTGCCACTCTGTTGACCCAGGCTCGTCGCAGTTGATGGGGATTGCGACTGTTTTCGTAATCAACCACCGCTGAGGTAACGAGGGTAGCAATATTGTTCTCTATCATTTGCAGGATAACAGAGAAGGCCAGGGTTTCCAACCAGATGCGAGGTTGAGTTTGGTCATCGAAGGGCCTGTTGTAAACACTTGTGTCCAAATAGATGCGCAGGCTCACTTTTTTCGTCTCCAATTAAGATGATAATGATAAAGAGCAGGAAAGTCAAAGGAGACGCAGTTGTTTTATGAGCAAAGTTCGATGTCAAAATTTGAGGGTTGGATGGCGACCTGGCCATGGATGACGCGGGCAAGGTGATCGTGGTCTGGGTGGATAATTACGAGGCTTGGGGCGACAATCGCAAACCTCGCCCGCGCACGGTCACTATCCCGGCCGATGCGCCGTCGCCGCAAGTGACCAAACACTACTACGCCAACGGCCAACGAATTGCCACCCGCGTGGATGATGACCTGTACTATGTGTTGGGCGACCACCTCGGCTCGACCAGCCTGGTGGTGGACGACAGCGGCGCGGAAGTAGGCCACGTGATCTACGACGCCTACGGCCAGGTGGTGGAGAATACCCTGCCGGAGGGCCTGACCGACTGGCTATTTACAGGCTACGACTGGGACAATTGGCCTGTACGACGCCCGGCAATTAACAAATTGACGCCCGTTTCTACGACCCCCACCTGGGCCAGTTCACCCAACCCGACAGCCTGGTGTCCCAGCCGGGCAACCCCATTGCGGCGGTAGCCTTCAACATCCTGGCCCAGTGAGTATGTCGGGTTGAGGCAACGAAACCCGACTTTTTATTTCCACCCCCAATATCCATCTTCATAAAACGGCTCCACCGGCCTGGTAGTAAATGAAAACGGCGCGGAGGTTTGAATTTAGGCCGGGCCTTAGTACTGGCCAGGTGTACGACCGGGCGGCACCGGCCGATATAGTGCTCCAGAAAAGTTTTTGCCGCTGAAACAGGTAACTAAGAAATCAACTCCGGCGACAAATGGTCAACCCGATTCAGATACCGCAGCCCCAAACGCCCCTCTTCCCGAAAATCAAGGCGAGTGATGGCGGTGTTGTAATGATGATACCAGAGATGGCGGCCAGGCAATTGGTTAAAAAGGGCCTTTAAAAGCGCATCAATGAAACCACCATGCGAAACCAGGGCAATTCGTTCGTCACCGTTACTTTCAACCCACTCGCGCAGTTGACCGGCCACTTTGATGGCGCGGCCCTGGCAGGCAGGCCAATCTTCGTAGCCGTTATGCCACCAGCCATGCTCGGTGATTTCCTCCGGCAGGCGGTAATGGGGAAAATCGGCCAGAATTTCGGAGCGGGTCAGGCCGGGATACCCCACCCGCACTCCCTCCTCATGGTCCAGGTAAATACCGCCCTTTTCGTGAATGTCAAGCCACACTTCAGGCACCATGCCTAAGGCTTCGGCAATGGGCCAGGCCGTTTGTAAGGCGCGTTTCATGGGGCTGCAATACAGTTTGGTCAGGCCAAAGCCGCATCGCTGCGGGCTATAGGTGGCCTCCACAGAACCGTTTTTTGACAGTTCCGGGGTAAGGCCGTTGGTCAGGTGTTGGGCCACAACTTGGGCCTGGCGCCGGCCCAATTCGGTTAAAAGAGGATCACATACCCTATCCTGGATGTTGGTTAAAGCGTTATTGGTGGATTGTCCGTGGCGAATGAGATAAAGTTCCATTTTATCACCTATCTTTTTGATTAATCGTTATCCGTTTCTAAAAAACCGGCACCTGTGCAGTAGCCGCACAGGGAAGGGGGGTAATGGGGGGAACTACCCCCTAAACTCCCCGCCTCTTCGGGGAATTATTCGACCTATTGCACAGGTCGAAAAACCGGCGGCAAAAAAAGACACAAAGCAAAACCATTACTTTGCGTCTTTGCATTCCGCCACTTTGGGTTGAAAATAGGTTATAATCTACTCTTCGGGTTCGGGCTGAGTGGAAACGGCCACAAGGCTTTCAATAACGGGCGCTTCTTCCTTTGGCGCTAACGGCTGTTTGGACAATAACACGTAAGGCTCCAGATCCATCAGGCGGCGATAAAGATAACTGCCCAATACCCGTATGGTGGCAATGGTTGGCGCGGCCAAAAGCAAGCCCAACGCCCCGCCCACCGCGGCCCCGGCAATGATGCCCACAATAATCAGGGCCGGAGGCAAACGCAGCCGGTGGCCGATAATGCGCGGCACCAGGTAGTTGGTGTCAATTTGCCACATCAAAAAATAAAAGCCGGCCACCAACAGGGCAAAGGCCCACGGCGGCAACGGCAGCCAGCTAGACCCCTGGAAGTAGGCAAAGATAACGCCCACAAAACCAGAAATACTGTAGCCCCAGTTGGGGATCAACTCTAACAGGGCAGCCACAATGCCCAATAGCACTGCGCTTTGAATACCCAACAAGGCCGTTCCTACCCCAATGACGATGCCCACAATAATGGCCAGGGTTACCTGGCCCACAAAATAAGCCTTCCAAACCCCGTCCATCTCGTGACGAAGTTGTCTGAATTCTTCTACATAATCCGGCGGCAGCCAGCTATCCACCCACTCTATAAAACGGTTGGCGTCTAGCAAAAAATAGAAGCCTACCACAAAAATAAAAATGGCCCAGATAAAACCGCCGGCAATATCCACCGCCAAATTAGCCGCCCAGGAAGCTATGGGTGATAAGGCCTGGTCCAGGCTGCCGGTAACCGGCTCAATCAGTAAACTCAGATTGCCTCTCACATTGCCTATAGCAATTTGATAATCCATTGCTTCATTTATTTGACTGCCCAGTTGGTGCATGTCAACATTTAAAGCTCTGATCTGGGCCACCATCACGGGCGTGCCAATGGTGGGAATGAGGGCCAAAATAAAGAGAAAAATGAGATAAACAATGGCAGCGGCCAGGCCGCGTTTGAGCGGGGTTCGGGCGGTGAGCCAGTTGACCACCGGGTTGAGAATATAGCCAATGATAACCGCCACCACCAGCGGGGCCAGCACAATGCTGAACCGCCATACCGCCGCCCCAATCAAAATGAGGCATATTATCAGGATAACCCACTTGGTAGCGGGAGTCCATTTGGGCGTTGCCGACAAGGATTCCTCCATATCAAAAAACAAGCCAGCGAATCAGCCAATGATAACTCACCGACTTTCTAATTCGCTGACTCGTTGAACAGGCTAACTGTTATTTTACAAAACCGGCCTGGTTGGGGGGCCAGTAAGAGAACCAGGCCCGGCCCACCACGTCCTTTAAGGAAACGGTGCCAAAACTACGCGAGTCGTTAGACGAATTCCGGTTATCTCCCAAAACAAAAATATGCAAGGGGGGAATGGTAGTGGGGCCAAAACGGCCGGGGGTGTCGGCGGCCAAATAAGGCTCGGTTAAAGATTGCCCATTGACAAAAACGTGGCCCTGACGAATTTCTACCATATCGCCCGGCAAACCAATCACCCGTTTAATGAGCAATTCGTCTCCCTGGGTAGCCAGGCGGATCACCACCACATCGCCGCGTTGGGGGCCGTTGAAGCCAAAGTACTGGCGCAGGAAGGGATTGTAAGATAGTTTTTCCACAATCAAACGCTGGTCGGTGTGCAGGTTCGGCTCCATACTCTGGCCGTACACCCGGGTGGCCTGGGCCAGAAACAGGTTGATCAACAGGGCAATCAACACCGCCGGGACAATGGTTTCCAGAACTTCGCGCGCCAAATGCAGCCCCCTTTTTAAAAAGGATGGTTTGGGCTGGGGTTCCGGTTCCCAGGAATTATCTGCACCAAATTGGCCGGGATACATAGAGCTATTCCTCCATCATTCAAGGACAATGGTAAACTAATTATTAGTAACGCCGGCGCTGGCCACTGCCTCCACCGCGACGATTTTTGTCGCCGCCGCCACCCCCCCGGCGGTCTCTACTGCCGCCGCCACTGCGCTGGCCGCTGGGCCGGCGGTCATTCTGGCGCGCTTCTTCCAATGACCAACCTTCTAACACGGCTTGCCGGGAAAGGCGGATTTTTCCTTCGCCGTCAATGTCGGTCACCATGACCATGATTTCGTCACCTAATTGTACCACATCTTCCACAGAAGGCACGCGATAATCGGCCAATTGGGAAATGGGCACCAGGCCATCCACGCCGGGCAAAATTTCCACAAACGCGCCAAAACCGGCGGTGCGGACCACTTTGCCGGTGTAGATTTTGCCAATCTCGGCTTCTTCGGTCAGCGCCTCAATGCGGGCAACAGCCAGTTCCCCGGCCTCGCGGTTAGAAGCGGCAATGTACACGGTGCCGTCATCTTCAATGTCAATTTTTACCTCCAGTTCTTCCTGGATGGCGCGAATGACTTTGCCGCCGGGGCCAATTATCTTGCCGATTTTATCGGGGTCAACGTGCATGGTTTCAATGGTGGGCGCGTAAAGCGAGAGGCTGTCGCGCGGTTCGGCCAGGGTTTGGCTCATTTCCCCCAGAATATGGAACCGGCCTTCTTTGGCCTGGGCCAGGGCCTGTTCCATAATGTCCCAGCGCAGGCCGGTTGTTTTTATATCCATTTGCAGGGCCGTAATGCCCTGGCTCGTGCCGGCCACTTTAAAGTCCATATCCCCCAGGGCGTCTTCTATGCCCTGGATGTCGGTTAACACCACAAATTGGTCGTTCTCCTGCACCAGGCCCATGGCCACGCCGGCCACAGGCGCTTTGATAGGCACGCCCGCGTCCATCAGGCTCAGGGTGCTGCCGCACACGCTGGCCATAGAGGAAGAGCCGTTGGAACTCAATACTTCCGATACCAGGCGCAGGGTGTAAGGGAATACATCGGCCTCGGGCAGCATGGGCAGTAAAGCGCGTTCGGCCAGAGCGCCGTGCCCAATTTCTCGCCGGCCGGGCGACCCCATGCGGCCTGTTTCGCCGGTAGAGAACGGGGGGAAATTATAGTGATGGATGTATCGCTTAAATTCTTTAGGCCCCAGGGTGTCCAGCCGTTGCTCGTCGCGCGGCGTGCCCAGGGTGGTAATGGTTAAAACCTGGGTTTCGCCCCGGGTAAAGAGGCCGGAGCCATGCGTGCGGGGCAAAATGCCTACATCGCACCAGATGGGCCGAACCGTTTTGGTATCGCGGCCGTCGGGCCGCAGAGATTGATTTAAAATACGCGCGCGCACCACTTTTTTAAGCGCATTGCTGTAAACGGCATGCACGTCTTTGCTGTCTACGGTTTCGTCGGCCTCAAAATGGGCCGCCAGCTCGTCGCGCACGGCGTTTATGGCGGCCTCGCGTTCTTCTTTGTCGCCTTGCACGTTCAGGGCCGTTTCTATCTTGCCCCCCTCCAGCCAGGCCATTACTTTTTGCACAGTTTCGGCAGGCGGCTCGGCCGTGATCAATTCGCGTTTGGGTTTGCCTACCTGGGCCTGCATTTCTTTTTGCACGCGAATAACATCTTGAATTTCGGCGTGGGCCAAACGCAGCGCCTCCAGCATGGTTTCTTCGGAAACTTCGTTGGCCCCGGCCTCAACCATTAAAATGGCGTCTGCCGTGCCGGCCACGCGCAGGTCAAGTTCGCTGCCGGCCATTTCGCCGGTGGAGGGGTTGGTTAAAAATTGGCCGTCTTTCAGGCCAATCCGTATGGCCCCTACCGGGCCGGGCCAGGGAATATCGGAGATCATCAGGGCCGCGCTGGCGCTGTTGATGGCTAAGATATCCAGGTGTTTTTCACCGTCAGAGGAAAGGGCGGTGATAACGATCTGGACTTCGTTACGGCAGTTGTTATCAAAAAGGGGCCGTAGCGGGCGGTCGGTCAACCGGCACGTTAGAATGGCCTCTTCACTGGGACGTCCTTCGCGCCTGAAGAAACTGCCGGGGATACGCCCGGCGGCGTATAATTTTTCCTCAAATTCTACGCTGAGGGGGAAAAAGTCTATGCCTTCGCGGGCGTTTTTGGAAGCGGTGGCTGCCGTTAGCAAAATGCTATCGCCCGAACGGACGACGACTGCGCCGCCGGCCTGACCGGCCAGCATGCCGGTTTCAAAAATAATTTCATCGTTGCCCAGTTTGGCAACAAAACGTTGAGCTTGTGATTTTAACATTGGTTATATAACCTCCTTGAGTTTAACTCTCCCGGAGGTCAGGAACTGGAGAAAAACACATAACCAATGAACGTGGTTCATTGACTGCGTGGCTTTCGCCAATACCTGGTCTCCATGGAGAGCGCTTATGAGTTAATCAAATCCTTTCTTAAATTATAATTATAAAACAAACGAGTAGGCGACCACTGCCTCTACTCGTTTGCATATTTATCAACATTCAATTGACATATTGGTTGGTCTTATTTACGCAGGCCGAGTCGCTCGATGACGGATTGGTATTGAGCGGGGTCTTTATGTTTGAGATATTCTTGATGGCGCCGGCGTTGGCCCACCAACTTTAGCAAACCCCGGCGAGAGTTGTTATCGTGTTTGTGAACCCGCAGGTGTTCCTGAAGTTGATTAATGCGGGTGGTCAACAGCGCAATTTGCACCATAGACGACCCCGTATCTTTTTCATTGATTTGAAATTCTTGGATTATTTCCTGTTTTTCTTCTGTTGAAAGAGACATCGAATACTTTACTCCTTATCTGTCGGGCGATGCGCCGGCGCTTGTCGCCAGGCCCAAGCCTCTAGATGTCGTGATAGAATGTTATTTTTATACCTTTACTTTGAACCCGGCAAAGATAACGGGTTAAAGCAAACTTGCCAACTAAAAGATTATATCATGACGAGGGTCGAAGAGCAAAATCACGTCTCTTGAACCGGCTTGCTCCTTTTTTTACTCTCAACTACAATGAAACCCTCGCCCGTTGATGAAAGAATTAATTGTTGTCTCGATTGACTTATGTTAAAATAGCGTTGACCTATCTGATGCTTCAGCGTAAGGAGATTGATAATGGCAGACAATGATGTTTTTATCAGTTATCGCCGTAAAGATTCCGAGTTTGTGCAACAGTTACACCAGGAGTTGACCAAGCGGGGCCTCTCGGCCTGGTTTGACCGGGAAAGTATTGAGGTGGCCGACCATTGGCGAACGTCCATTGCCGAGGGGATTCGGGATTGTAAAGTGTTTGTGCTGGTCTTATCGCCCGACGCGGTGGAATCGGTTAATATCCGCAAAGAGGTGGACCTGGCCGAAAGCCACGGCAAGCGTATTATTCCTTTGCTGTGGCGCCAAACCGAGATCCCCGTAGCCTTTGAATATGCCCTGGCCGGAATCCAATGGATTGATTTTAAAGAAACCGCCTCTCCGGAAAATTTTGACCAGTTGGCCGATGTGATTAAGCGACTCATCGGCGGGGCGACGATGGATGAGGCGGCCAAGGGCAAGGAAGTGGCCACAGAGTCCCCTATTCCGCCCCTTCCCCAGGCCGAAACGGTTACACCCGCCCCCGGCAAGTTGATTGGCCTGAAGAAAAAGCCTACGGTTAGCCCAATGGCGTTAGGCGGCGCGATTATTTCCAGTGTCGTCACTACCTTTGGCCTGGATGTAGAAACCCAGGATTTGGTCAACAAAGAGTTAAAATGGCTCTTCAGCGCCTCGGACCTCTTTCTCAAAATTCGGCGGGGCGAGGCTGCCCGCACCCAGGCTGTTTCGACGCCGATTCCAGAAACGGCGCAACAAACCAACGCCACCAATCAACTGCCAAGTACCCTTGATGATTTTGATCTGCAAATCTGGGAAGGGCAAATAGAGTCCGGCTTTAAGCGGATTGATACCTACCTTAAGAATTTGAAAATCCTGCTCGACCAGGAAGCGTTCAAAGGGGAAGCGGGCAAAGCTGACGTGTATTTACAGAATCAAATTAAAGCGTCGCGGGTGGAGATTGTCAAGATTTTGCAAGAAATGGCCCAACTAATGAACCAGGCTTATGGTATCTTGATCACCAGTCCCAATGAACTGTATGATTTCCTAAAATAATACCCCCCCACCAATGAGAGGAGACACCCGCAATGAACGTCATCATCCCCCTGGCCGGGTTTGGCACTCGCCTGCGCCCGCATACTTATACCCGGCCCAAACCTCTGATCAACGTGGCCGGCAAACCGGTGCTGGGCCATATCCTGGATAAGCTCCAGGATTTGGCCATTGACGAGATTGTTTTTGTGGTGGGCTACCTGGGCAACCAGGTTCAGGCTTATGTGGATGAATATTATGATTTCAAAACCCACTATGTTGAACAAAAGGAGCTATTAGGCCAGGCGCATGCCATCTACCTGGCCAAAGATTTGCTTGAAGGGCCAACGATTATCCTGTTTGTGGACACCCTGTTTGAGGCGAATTTGAGCCGCCTGTCGAGTGAAACCGGCGACGGCGTCATTTACGTTAAAGAAGTGCCCGATCCGCGCCGCTTTGGCGTAACGCTGGTCAACGAAGCCGGCCATATCACCCGCCTCATTGAAAAGCCCAGCAGTATGAAAGATAATCTGGCCGTGATAGGGCTTTATTATGTTAAAGAGATTCAACGGTTGATGGCGGCCATTAAAACACTGATGGACAAAAATATGCAAACCAAAGGCGAGTTTTACCTGGCCGATGCCTTACAACTGATGATTGACGACGGGGCAGTGCTAAAACCCGAACCGGTCCAGGTATGGCTGGATTGCGGCAAACCGGAAACCGTGTTAGAAACAAATCGTTACTTGTTGGAACACAATATGGATAACAGCCGCGAGGTAACCAGTCTCAACTCGATCATTTTGCCGCCGGTGCATATTGACCCGTCGGTCAAAATAAAAAATTCTATCATTGGCCCCTACGTGACCGTTGCGGCCAAATGCGAAATTGAAGATAGCATTATCCGCGATTCGATTGTGGATGAAGAAACCTACATCAAAGACGCGATGCTCCAGGAGTCGCTCATTGGCCGCAAGGTTGACCTGATTGGCCGTTATCGCCAGCTAAATCTGGGCGACTCGGCGCAAATCAGTTTTTTATAAACAAGTCCGTCAGTCTTGCCCATTTGGGTAATGGTTACATATTAACTGATGGCGGTGGAGTCACAAAGCTAGCTTTGCGACTCCATCAGTCACCATTTAACCACTACCCCCATTTGTTATTTCCCAGGGAGATCAAAGATGATCGTTGGCATACCAAAAGAAATCAAAGACAACGAATACCGGGTATCCATGACGCCCGGCGGAGTGCATCAATTGGTTGAGGCTGGCCATACGGTTCTGGTTGAGGCTGGGGCCGGGGAGGGCAGTTTCTTTCCTGATGAGGATTTTCAGGAGGCCGGGGCCAAGCTTGCCCCCGCCGCGGAGGTCTGGAATCGGGCCAATTTGGTGGTAAAAGTCAAGGAACCGCTGCCTGATGAGTATAAATATCTACGCCCCGACTTGTTGCTTTTCACCTACCTCCACTTGGCGGCCGGTGAAGAACTGACCCGCGCGCTGGCCCAGAGCGGAGTTACGGGCATTGCCTATGAAACGGTAGAATTGCCCAGCGGCGCGCTGCCCCTGCTCACGCCCATGAGCGAAGTGGCCGGGCGGATGTCGGTGCAGGTGGGGGCGCAGTACCTGGAACGCCATGAAGGCGGGCGCGGCAAATTGCTGGGTGGTATTCCGGGGGTGCGGCCGGCCAACGTGATCATTTTGGGCGGCGGCGTGGTTAGGGACGCACGCGGCCCAGGTGGCGCTAGGCATGGGGGCCAGCGTAACGATGATGGACATTAATTTGGAGTGCCTGCGTACGCTCAGCGAATTATTGCACGGCAATTTTGTCACCTGGGTGGCCAATCCCTTGAACGTGGGCCGGGCCGTGCGCCGGGCCGACCTGGTGATTGGGGCCGTGTTGGTCAAAGGGGCCAAAGCCCCCAAGGTGGTGACCCGCGACATGGTGGCCCTGATGAAGCCGGGCAGTGTGATTGTGGACGTGGCCGTAGACCAGGGCGGTTGTGTGGAAACCAGCCATTCCACCACCCACTCCCGGCCCGTTTTTCTGGTTGACGGGGTGGTCCATTATTGTGTAGCCAATATGCCGGGCGCTGTGCCGCGCACCAGCACGCACGGCCTATCGAATGCCACCCTGCCCTATGTGCTCAAACTGGCCAACCTGGGATTTAAAGAGGCAGTTAAAACGGATCAGGCCCTGGCCAAAGGCGTCAACGTTTATCAAGGTAACATTACCTACCAGGCCGTGGCCGAGGCGTTTGACATGCCGTATACGCCGCTCATGTTTGATTGATAAGGATTCACTCTATGCGCTCATTCATTTCAAATCGCGTCCAACAAGTTCCCCCCTCCGGTATCCGCCGCTTTTTTGATATTGCGGCCACCATGGACGACGTGATTTCATTGGGCATTGGCGAGCCGGATTTTGTGACGCCTGAAGCCATTATTGAAGCTGGCATTGCCTCGCTGCGGGCGGGACACACGCACTATACTTCCAATAACGGCACTATTGAACTACGCGCCGCCATCTCAAAACATTTGCAAAAACTTTACGGCGTTGAATACGACCCCGCCCTGGAATTACTCATTACCATTGGCGTATCCGAAGCCATGTACCTGGCCCTCACCGCCATTCTCAATCCCGGCGATGAAGTGATTGTGCCCCAACCCTGTTTTGTGTCTTATGCCGCCGAGGTAAGTTTGGCCGGGGGCATGCCGGTGCCTATTGCCACCCGCGTTGAAAATAATTTTCAGGTAACGGCGGAAGAAGTTGAATCCGCCATTACCCGCCATACTAAAGCTCTGCTCATTGGCTATCCCAATAATCCCACCGGCGCGGTGCTGGAACGGCCCACCCTGGAGGCCATTGCTCGCGTGGCCCAGGCGCACGACATTTTGGTTATTTCTGATGAAATCTACGACCGGCTGGTGTACAACATTGAGCATGTCTGTTTTGCCTCGCTGCCGGAAATGTGGGAACGCACCATTTTGCTGGGCGGTTTTTCCAAGGCCTATGCCATGACCGGCTGGCGACTGGGCTACGTTGCCGCCCCCCCCGAAATTTTAGGCGCGATGAAAAAAATCCACCAGTACACCGTAATGTCCGCGCCCACCATGGCCCAGGATGCAGCCATGGTGGCCCTGGAACAGGGCGAAGAAGCAATTGAAGAAATGCGCCAGCGTTACGACCGCCGCCGCCGTTTGATTGTGGACGGCCTCAACAGCATTGGCCTGAAATGTTTTGAGCCGCGCGGCGCGTTTTACGCTTTTCCCTCGGTGCGCGGCTCCGGCATGGACGACGCCGAATTTGCCGAACGGCTGCTGGACGAAGAGCGCGTGGCCGTAATCCCGGGCCGGGCTTTTGGCATTGGCGGGGCGGGTTACGTGCGTTGTTCTTACGCCACCTCTTACGAGAAGATTGAAAAGGCCCTGGAGCGGATGGCCAATTTTGTCCGCAAGTTTGGGTAGCCATAAAAAACGGAGCAACTCTTGAGTTCCACCAACACTTCTCCAACTCCCCCAGGCGTTTCTGCCTCAGCCTCAAGTGTTTCATCTCTGCCAGCCTGTCTCTGGCAGCCAAACCTGATTGTTTTTATTTCTAGCGCCTGCATTATGATTCTGGAACTGGTGGCCGGCCGGATTGTGGCCCCCTACGTGGGAGTGTCGTTATACACCTGGACCACCATTATTGGCATTGTGCTGGCCGGTATCAGCCTGGGAAACTACGGCGGCGGGCGACTGGCCGACCGTTGGGCCTCTCTGCCCTTTTTGGGCGGTATTTTCCTTGTGGCCGGTCTTTCTTGTTTTGGCGTTCTTCTGGCCGATCAATGGAGTGATCTCCTGCTGGGCCAATCCATCATCATTAATATCCTGGTGCTGACCACCGTGTTGTTCTTTCTGCCCTGTGTCATTTTGGGAACGGTGTCGCCCATTGTGGCCAAACTGGCCGTGCGAGACCTGTCTAAAACCGGCAGCGTGGTGGGCAAAATTTACGCATTCGGCGCGCTGGGCAGTATTGTGGGCACGTTTGCCACCGGTTTTGTGCTCATCTCCTGGTTTGGCACCTACCCCATTGTGTGGGGCGTGGCCGTGCTGCTTTTGGTGATGGGTTTACTTTTGGGTTGGGGAAACCGCTGGCGACTCTTCCTCATCGCCCTGCTCATGATTGCGGCTGGATCGGCGCTGCTCTTTAACCAGGGGGGGGTGGGCAGCCCCTGCACTCGCGAAACCAATTACTTTTGTATCAAAGTACAAGAAGAAAAACGAGACAATGAGACCGTGCGGGTGTTGATTTTAGACCGGCTGGTGCATAGTTACACCTCTTTGGATAACCCCACCAAACTGGTTTACAGCTACGAGAAAATGTACGCCGAGATCACGGCCTACCAGGCCCAACACCATACGCCGTTGCGCGCCCTTTTTATTGGCGGGGGCGGCTACACCTTCCCCCGTTATATGGAGGCCCTTTATCCTGATAGCCGGCTTGACGTGATTGAGATTGATCCCGGCGTCACCCAAATTGCGCATGATTTGCTGGGTTTGAGCCGGGAGACGAACATTGTCACCTACAACCAGGACGCGCGTTTGTTCTTGGCCAAAAAACCCACCCCAACCTACTACCTCATTATGGGCGATGCCTTTAACGACTTTTCCGTGCCCTATCACCTCACCACCCAGGAGTTCAACCAGAATGTCCGGGGCTGGCTGGCCGACGGCGGCCTGTACGTGGTCAACATTATTGACGGGGTGCAGGGCAATTTTTTGCGGGCTTACACCCACACCTTGCGGCAAACCTTTGCCTACGTTTACCTGGCCCCCACGCTGCGCGCGTGGCGCGAATCGCCGCGTTGTACCTACGTGTTAATTGCCGGTGACACCCCCTTGAACCTGGCTACCCTGAAAAACATTGACGCGGGCGATGGCGAAGCCCTGTTGGCCCGCCAAATGCTCGCCGCCCCAGAACTTGAAGCTGTGCTGAACGCCGGGCGCGTGGTCAAACTCACCGACGAATACGCGCCGGTGGACCAACTGCTGGCCCCGGTGGTGCGAGGCGAAGAAAACTAATAACCCTGAAAAGCTGTCTGAAAAGCATGTCATTTCGAGGCCATAGGTCGAGAAATCCCTGGAATCTCGCTGAAAAACTTCACGCGTAGGGATTTCTCGCTACGCTCGAAATGACATGTTAGGCTTTTTAGACAGGCTCTGAAGCCTGCCGGCTCAATGGCTTGCCCCGCTGGGTGAAGGTGGCCGGGCAGACGAGCCTTTGTCCAAATGGCTCTTTGGTCTCTCCGGCCCGGCAGGGGGACAGGCATGGTCCTCAAGGCGCACAATGGTCGGAAAAAATAGGGGGCCGGTACCCATGACCGTAATGCCGGTTAGCACAAACCAAAACTCCACGCCAAAAGTATCTGCGGTGGGACCGGCCAGCAAGAGGCCCAGCGGAGCCAGCCCCTGGGCTGCACTCGTCAACAGCGAAAATACCCGTCCTTGTATCTCCGGCGGGATAATGGCATGAGCGATACTCTCCTCTAAACCAATGACCTCTGCCGGCGCGGGTCAGCGCGGCCCCGATGATTTTAGGCATTAATTACATTGAAAAACTGCCAACAATGTGTTAGACTAATACCAGAAAATACTCGCCGGAGAAGGGAGAAGATTCTGACTATGGCTAACCAACCCGCTTCCATCAAGCTGATAATGCAAACCGGCCCTCAACCGGGCCAGGAGATTGTTATTCAGGACCGGCCCCAGATTATTGGCCGGGGTTCCGGCAGCAGCATTGTTATTCCCGATAAAACACTATCCCGCCGGCACGCCAGAATTTGGGCCACGCCCGATGGCGTGGCGGTTGAAGACCTGGGTTCCACCAACGGCATGTTTATCAATGAGCAGCGGGTATCGGGGTCTCAATGGCTGCGGCCCGGCGATACGCTCCGCCTGGGTGATATTACCTTTAACCTGCAAGTTGATCAGCCCGGCCAGGGCAGCATCGAGACAATGGTCCCGGGCACAGTCCGCGCTCCCGCCGGTTCAGACCACACCATGGTGCCCGCCGCTCCTGCTGCCCCGTTTGCCCCGCCCGTTTACGCGCCGCCGGTACAACCAGGCCCCAATCCGTGGATTTGGGTGGGCCTGGCCGTGATTATTGCCACCCTGATTGTGGGCGGCGCGTTGGGCTACCTTTACTATTCTCGAGTATACCAACCCGAGGCCACGGCCCAGGCCGTGCTATCGCCAACCTTGGAGCCTACTCAGATGCCGACTGCTACGCCAATACCCACCCAAACCCCAACCCCCACCTCAATTCCCGAACAGACGCCCACCCCCACGCTGTCGCCAACCCCTGCGCCCATCCAGGTGCCCGGCATCCCGGCGGCCGGAGCCAACGAACGCCAACCGCCCCCGGATATCAGCAGCAAGATTAGCCCTTTTTGCAACCGCGAAGTTGAAGTGAAGGCCAACGAGCCGGTGCTGATTGCCTGGCAGCGCCGCGTGGCCGACGACGGCGAAACCGATTACCTGGCCCAATGGCTGGAGGCCGCTTATTTTGACCTGCGCCTGGATGGCCGCCCTGTCACCGATTTGGGCGCCCTTAATTATTACCGCGACGAATCTTGTGCCGAGAACGGACTGTGCGGCCCCACGCTCAATTGGTGGGTCAATATTGGCCTGTTGGAAACCGGCTCGCACCATCTTTCGCTGGAACTGTATACCGACCGGGAAATCTCCAACGGCCTGGACGTGGACCCGGCCGACGGCCGGCCGGACCTCTTTGGCCCCGGCCCGGCCGGCGAAGGTTTCTGCGACATTGTGGTTGCGCCGGCGGCTACCCCCCTGGTCGAAGTCACCCCTACCCCCATCCCCACCCCCAAAACCGATCCCGGCCAAACCCAGGATACCGCCGCGCCCCTGGGTATTTTCCAGGACTTTGAAAGAGAAAGTACCTGGAAACGTGGCGACCAACCCTACGGCCAATTCACCCGCTCCTCCGCCCAGGTTCACAGCGGTAGTTACGCCGGGCAGCTCTCTTACAACTTCCCTACCGCCAATAATGATTACGTGGTCTTTCTGCAAAGTCGCGCCCTGGCCGGACGGCCCAACGCCATCTCGGCCTGGGTGTATGGGGATGGGGCCGGACATTTTTTGAACATCTGGATCAAAGACGCCAACGGCCAGACTTGGCAGATGAGTTTTGGCCAGGTTAAACACACCGGCTGGCAGGAGATGACGGCCTTTTTGGACCCCGGCCACCCCTGGCCCAGCGCCCACATCAGCGGGCCTAATAACGGGGCCATTGATTACCCCATCAGTTTTCAGGCTCTGGTGCTGGACGACGGCAGCGACACCTATAGCGGCAGCGGCACTATTTACATTGACGATTTGAACAGCCAGGAAGGCGCCGCCGCCCCGCCCCCCCAAGTTTCTGCGCCAACCCCCGCCGCGCCCAGTAGCCAGGCTCCGGCCAATAGCGGCATTTATGAATTACGGATAGGCAATCAACATCGGTACGAAGAGCCGTGGGGCGCGCCTAAAAGTGGTGATCCCTGTGAGGCTGCCCGAACCAAAAACTGGGATGACAAACATCCAGATTACCGGGGCTTCAATGTCGAGTTATTGTTGACCAACAATTCAGCCGTTAAAGTGCAGGATAACTGGGGGGAAAACATGAGGTTCTTTACCTCCAGTGGACAAGAAGTAGTGGCCTGTTATTACGTCTACGACGCCTCACCGGAGGGTCCAGTTCCCGGCGGCACAAGTTCTGTGACCTTTTTCACCGTGGTACCCAAAGGTCAATTTGTGCAAGTGATGCAGCTTAACCTCAATGGCCAATTTATGCAGCTTTGTCTGGATGGCCGGGGCGGGTGGTCGGCTTGTAACTAGCAAGGTAGCAAGGTAGCAAGGTAGCAAAGTAGTAAGGTAGCAAGGTAGCAAAGTGGCAAGGTAGCAAAGTAGCAAGATAGCAGCAATAGGTTTGAGACTCTGTTACTCTGCTACTCTGTTACTCTGCTACTCTGCTACTCTGCTACTCTGTTACCCTGCCATCCTGTTACTCTGCTACCCTGCTACCGATTACTTATTGATTTAAGGAGAAGCCAATGAGCAATCAATCCTCCCAAATGACCCTAACGGTTCAGGCTGGCCCCCAGGTAGGCCAGGTGTTCCCCCTGGTGAGCGGCGCGCAAACCATTGGCCGCGTGCCCGGCAACCAGATTGTCATCAATCATCCCACCATCTCCCGGCAGCACGCCCAGATTACGGTGCAGCCGGAGGGGGTCTGGATTCAGGATTTGGGTTCGTCCAACGGCACGTTTGTCAACGGCCAGCCTATTACCACTTCTACCTGGCTCAAACCGGGCGATACCGTGCAGGTGGGAACCGCGGTGGTGCTGGGGGTGCAAGCGGCAGGCATGCCGGTGGCGCAGCCCGGCCAGGCCCGGCCGGCTGCGCGGGGAGGAGGCGCAGGCATTTGGGTTGCGGCGATTGTGATTTTATTATTGATTTTGGTGGCAGCGGGAGCAGGAGCCGCCTGGTACTTCTGGCCGCAACCGCCGGCGGAAAGCGAGGCCGTAACGCAAGCGCCGCCGCCCGGCCCTAACGTGGTGATTTATGAACCGGCTCCCAATGCGGAAGTTCAACTCAACGAGCCGCTGCTCATCCACGCCAGCGCCCGCGATACCGCCAAAGTGAGCCGGGCCGAGTTGTGGGTGGGTGGGCAGTTAGTAGCCACCCAACAGAGCGACCTACCCGAAGGGTTAAATCCCTTCACCTTTGCCCCGGTTTGGGCCCCTTCCTGGACCGGAGAAAATATCTTGTTGGTGCGAGCCTACAGCACCGATGGCCGGGTGGGTGAGTCGAATTTGTTGCTGCTCAACGTGGTTGCCTCCCCGGACAGCAGCGACGCGCCCAGAACGCGCGTGATTCAAGAAGGGGAGACCCTGGCCGACATTGGCCAGAACGAAGACGTGCCCGTTGAACAGATTATTGACCTGAACCCCGGCCTGGAAGAGGTGGTTGACCTGACCGTGGCCGAGCCGGAAGCGCAGCCGTTGCCGCCCGGCGAGGTGATTGTTTTGCCGCCCGCCCCGCCCGGCCAGGGGCCGGCCATGATTCCGCCGGCCGCGCCCTTTCCGCCACCCGCGCCCCCTCCCCCGCCCGCGCAGTTGGTGCTCATTCCCGCCGGTTGCGACGTTCACCTGCATTGGGCCGCCGTGCCGGGCAGCGCGGGCTACCGCATTTATCGGTCGCAACGGGTGGGGGCCAATTTCTTTGGCGGTTTTCTCAACCAGGTTGGGCCGGGACAAACCAGCTACGCCGACCCTGCCGGAAACGGCGATTGGTGGTATGCGGTGGCGGTTTTGGATGCGGCCAACCGGGAAATCGGGTTTACCGGATACAGGCAGGTGGTGCTGAACAACTGTTTGAACCCGGGGCCGGCCCAGCAGGTGGCTTTGGAACTGCTGGAGTTTATCCCCGCCGGCAAAGACATCCGGTGCAGCCTGGGGGCCGGGCCGCCGGGAGCCAAAGTTAAACAGCAGAACGTTAAACTGGTGGAGGGGCAGGAATTGCTGCGTTTCCCGGCCCGGTTCGACGGCCCGGTGAGCGTGAGGTTTGAGTGCGTGGATTGGGGCCTGCTGCCGCCGCAGATATTTGGCAGCCACGAAAAGAAGTTTTACGCCCACGACGTGCAGAATAACCAGGTGATTTACCGGGGGGTGGGCTACTCGCTTTTGGGCGGGGCCTTTGAAGTAAAGTATCGCCTCTGCCTGGCCCCCTGCCCGCCGGTAGATAAAAACGCCCCGGTCACCACCGGCGCTCCAGAAACGCCGGCCCCGCCCCCGGGCGCTTTTCCGCCGCCCACCAACCTGGCCTGGCAAGATGACCCCGCCAACCCCAATCAGGTGATTTTAACCTGGGATTGGACGCCGCCAGCGGGAGTTGATCCCACTACGGTCAACTTCCGGGTGGCTCATTTGCAGCAGGGCACCAGCCTGGCCGGCCAGGCCTGGCAAAGCGGCGGTTTGCTGACTATGTGGCAGCCGCAAAAACAGGCCATCTTGTCAAAACAAACCTTGTTGAACAATGTCAGTTGTAAGCATGCCTCATCGGTGATCGTGCAGGTGTTGGGTCCGGCGGGCGAGCGCTCGGAAAGCGAACTCTTTGCCTACCAGCAACTGCCCTGCCCGGCCAAAGTGACCGTTAACTTCCGCACGCTCAGGGTGTGGAATTTGCAAGACGGTCTGCCCGGCGATACCACAATGGAGGTCAACAAAGCCATCTTTTTTGTTAACCAGGAACGGCAAGAAGTGAACCTGGGTGCATTGACAGACGGCACGCACAACCTGGCCGGGCCATTGCTCACAGTGGATCTGAACGAAAAGGACGACGTAAATATCATGGCCCAACTCTTTGACGACGAGGTTGAGGGCACGGCCAATCCCATGAAAGTGATCTGGTGTTTCCCCAAAACCGTTGTCCCGGCCACCCGCTGGGTGGGCGGCAACGTGGTGCAGGAAACCATGCGCCCGTCCGCCGCCTTTATTGACGAGCGCAATCGGGTCAATCCGCCCGTCCGCGCCGATTGTGAGCTGGAAGTGACTATTGAGGCGGCCAAATAATGAACATGGCAAAGTGAATAGTTACCTTAACTTAAATGGATTACATATAGATGTCCAGAAAAATTCCTTCCCAAAAAACAGGGTAGCAGGTAGCAAGGTAGCAGATAAAAAGTTTGCTACTCTGCTACCTTGCTACCTGTTTCAACGGCAAAAACTTTTCTGGAGCACTATACTACGCAACACGCACTACGTATGGCGTTGAGTACTTTTCCATCACGCTCTAGCCTTAGTGGAGGTTAGTCAAAATGAGTCTAAAACGTATCTTGAGCATCGGGTTATTGGTGGCAGCAGTGGCTATTGCCGGCCGGATGGCCGCAGCCAAGGGCTTAACCTGGCTCCAGCCCCCGCCGCCCATTGAGTTGGGGTCGCCGGAGGCGTGGCTGGTGTGGCCGCCGGACGGCCAGGAATTCACCCTGGACGAGTTGAGCCAGCAGGATAATCGCCTTAAGGTGGTTGCCCAGGCTTTTGACCCCAACGACGCCCGCATCCAGGAGTTTCAGTTTTTTGTCAACGGCAACCAGCAGGCCGGGTTCAGGCCGGTGGGCGATACCGGCGAAACCGGCTTCCTGGTCAGCGCCCAAACCTTCTGGACCGTTGACCCGCTTCAACCGGGCGACTACCTGGTGGAAGTGCGGGCGATCAACCAGCGCGGCGCCTCCAGCGAACCGGCCACCGCCCGTATCTCCATTGTGGGTGGGGAGGTGGAGCTGTCCCTTTCCGCCGACAAGACCACGGTTAAGTACGGCGAGTGCACCACCCTGCACTGGAGCGTGCAGAACGCCCGCGAAGGCAGCGTAAAGTTAAACGGCGAGAGCGTGCCGGTTGAGGGCGAGCGCAAGGTTTGCCCCCAACAGCCCAGCAATGCCTATCGCCTGACCGCCGCCTCGCTTGCGGGCGAACCGGCCGAGCGAGAAGTCACCTTGAGCGTGCCCGCTACCCCCGAACCCCCGCCGGGGGTGGACATTGTTTTTGAGGCCGATAAAAGCGGCTACCAAAAGTTTGGCGACTGCATTACCCTGAACTGGGCGGTTAAAAACGCCCAGGCCGTGCAACTGGACGGGGAAGCGGTGGGCCTGACCGGCAGCCAGCAGGTTTGCCCCACCGAACCCTCCAACGTGTACCGGCTCACCGTAGAGTCGCTGGAGGGAGAAACCGTTGAGCGCAGCATTGTGGTCAACATCCCGGCCACCCCCACCCCCACGCCGACCGCTACCCCCGTGCCACAGGCGCCGGCCATCAACTTTACCGCCGACCAGTACACCCTGAACCAGGGCAGTTGCACCACCCTGCGCTGGACGGTCAACAATGCCCATACCGTGCGTTTGGATGGAGCAACAGTGGCCGCCCAGGGCAGCCAGCAGGTTTGCCCCGCCGCCTCCACCAACACCTATACCCTGACCGCCACCGGAGGAGGGGGCACGGTGCAGAGTACGGTGACGATCAATGTTTCCGCACCCCAGCCGCAACCCCAACCCCAACCCCAACCGCAGCCCCAGCCACAGCCACAACCCAGCGGGCCGGCGGAATACAGTATCACCGCCAGTCCCAACCCGGCCGGCGAGTGTACCACTTTAAGTTGGTACATTCAAGGGGTGCAAGCCGCTTACCTGGATGGCGGGCAGTTCCACGAACATGGCGTAACCGGGCCTTCGGGCCAGACCCAGGCTTGCGACTCCGGGAGCGTGACCTACGTGTTGATTGTCATTTTGCCCAACGGCAGCAGCGATTCCCGCAGTGTAACCGTGAGCTTTTCCGAGGAGAGCAGCGGGGGGTATCCCCCCTCGGCCAGCCTGTCGTTTGACGGCACCTACGTGCATTGGGGCGTGGACAACGCCGCCGAAGCCTACCTGGACTGCTACGGCTCCGGCGGAGGGCACATTGCCGGCGGCCAATTGCCCACCATGCACGGGTATGATCTTCCCCCCTCCTGCTCCAGCCTCTGTGTCCTGCGGGCCGTTGGCCACGACGGCACGGTGGTCAAACAATCGGTTGAGGTGTGGGGAACGTCGTATTCAGAATGCGACTACTAATACCCTGAAATCGGGCCTGGCCCAATTTTTAGGCCATGACTATTCACCTTGCCATGTCACTCTGAGACCGTCATTCTGAGGCCAGAGGCCGAAGAATCTCCATGCGGCATTGGTTTGTTTCGTTTTTGGTATGCGGCATGGAGATTCTTCGCTTGTTCCTCGCTCAGAGCAACTGTGATTTAATTTTATCAAAAACGACGCACATCAAGCCGGCGACCAGGCTTGTCGGGTGCGAACCATT
>JAFGDY010000149.1 GCA_016931895.1 Anaerolineae bacterium | reverse complement strand
GGTTAGACTGGCTTTGGCAAATTCAAAGCACTAACCGGGCGCTCACAATCAACCCAGCATGTTGATTGTGACCACTACCACCAGTGAAGGTCTTCTTCGATTAACGTTTCCATCAATTATCCTCTCACATTGTATGATGCCGGATTGTACCCCGCGCCGCCGGAAGAGACAAATAACCTCGAGTTTGCACTATCCATATAATGTCCGCCCTTTTGGTACAGTGAAGGGGCTGGGGTGACAGTTACTTTGTTTATCCGCCTGATCGAGCGTGATTTGACAGGGTACGGGTCAATATTCATCTCTGCAAATACAAAAATCCATCTCAAAATTACTCAAGATGGATTTGGTGAAATCTCATTCGATTGAGGCTTCCTTGTTCAGATAGCCCTGATCAGTTCAATTTTTCCGTTACTTCTTTATGAATGGAGTTTTTTCACCTTACGCCCTGTTAGGGTCAAAAAGAATGTCTCATCTGCACCAGAGCCTGTTGCCGGGTGATGGTAAACCCCACTTTCTCGCCATCCTCCTGCAGATATGGTTCAATGAATTCGGCCAGGGAAAAGTAGGGCAGCAGCCAATCGAGCATCGCCGGCCGGTTGGTAAAGCAATAGCGCATAGGAATGTCGAGAATATCAACTTGATACGATATGCCTAAATCATCCCAACTTATTTACCCATAAAGGTTTTTTTCAAAAGCTGGGGGCATCCTGAACACTCTAACGGGTTCTCTCTAAACTGAGGCATTCCCTCCTTAAACTCTGTTTTCGGAAATCTGTAATCATAGGCGTGATCTTGTATTTATGAACAAAAAGATATATTATCTTGTTTACGATCTTATCAAAACGAGTCTTGGGTTCCAGGACAACAATTACAATTTATAGAGAGATTTAATTGCCAAAACCATTGCGTTTCATCGTTGTTTTCTTAGTTCTGAGTATATTGACCCCCTTATGTACAAAGCCGATCTGCGCCGCAGCCGATACTGATAACCTGGTCTGGTGGCCGTATCTCCAACAAATGACCGACACCAGCGTTATCATTTTGTGGACGACCCGCATGGGAAGCACCCCGGTTATCCAGTACAGCCCCAACCTCAGTTACAGTCAGGCGGTCACGGGAACAACCCGGCTTACCCCGCTTAACACCCAAATGCACCGGGTCGAATTGACCGACCTCCAACCCAACACCCGGTACTACTACAAAATCTATGTTGATGAGGCCGACCTGCTGCCGGAACAAACGCTTTCGTTTCAAACGGCTCCGCCATCCGGCAGCGACACCCCGTTTACCTTTATTGCCTTCGGAGACTACGGCAACGACACCATCAGCCAAAGGCGCTTACGCAATCAAATGCTCAAAGACTCCTTCCATTTCATCCTGACTACCGGCGACAACACGTATGAAGATGGAGCCTATGACGAGTTTGATACCAATGTGTTCCAGATTTACCCCACCCTTTTCAGTCGCGTGCCACTCTTCCCTATTGTGGGCAATCACGATTATCTCACCGATCTGGCGGCTCCCTACCTGGACATTTTTGATCTACCCCAAAATGCCTGGCGTCCTCAGGATCGTGAACGCTACTATTCTTTTGACTATGGCAACGTTCATTTTGTGGCCCTGGATACAGACCGCCCACTTTGGGTTGATGATGCTGCTGCTGCTGATGATATGTTCGACTGGCTGCGGTATGATCTGGCCCACACCCCCCAGCGTTGGAAAATCGTGGCGATGCACGTTCCGGCCTATTCCACCGGCTTTCATCGCCGCGATAGCGAAATCCTTTCCCAACCCAAACTACCCCCCATCTTTGATGCGTATGGCGTGGACCTGGTGTTGAGCGGACACGATCACACCTATCAGCGCACTTATCCCCTGCGAGAGGGACAGATTGCCTCCACTGCCGAAGGTGGGGTGGTGTATGTGGTCAGCGGCGCCGGCTCTGCGGCCAGCTATCCCTGCGAAGAGGCCGACTGGCTGGCCGTGGCCTATTGCAGCCAAACTTATGGCATCTATAGCCGGGTAACGGTTGACGGCAACACCATGCAGGTTGAGGCGGTTGATCAGCAGGGGATCATCAAAGACTCCTTTGTTGTCACCAAATCGCTGGATATCCCATTGACCACGCTCACCCTTACCGGTCCCTCCCGTGGAAATCAAAACACCGGCCAGATCTTTGTCGCTGCGACTGCTCCCATTACGGTCACCATGCCCCTGACCTATGTCTGGCAGGCCGAAGATCAACCGCTGATCCAACGGATTGGCGGCCTGGCCGATACAGCCATCTTTACCTGGACTATTCCCGGCACGTACCAGGTGAAAGTGACGGCAACGGATTCTCAAAGCAACACCGTTTTCAACTATCATACCACTGTCATTACCAACACAACATCACCCGAATAAGACGACACCGTCTGTGGCAGAATATAACAGATTCCCGGCGTGACAGGAAATAAATATGGAGATACCAGAAGCAATACCTCCGGCTACCCTTCAAAAATCTCTCATCAAGGCGATTGAGTTAAAAAAACATTCGAACAGATCGTCGCTGTTGATGGAATATCGTTTAACTTTACTTTCCGGTAACTGAGATGTGACAAGAAGCGATTAGCAAGTCCATAATACAGTAAGCGTAAACTTGAAAAACTGTAAGAGGTGGACTATGCTAATCGCGATAGACTATACAAGCATTACAAGCAGTTGTCCAGGGATTACCAGTCGGGACGAATTTTGCTCTTTTACAATTGATGTGGGTGATGCTTCAAGGGCAGTTGTTGGTCAGTCGGGGCGGGATCTTTCCGGCCCTGATTGCGGGAGGTTTCAGTTGGCCGGTGGCCCGTCGTTGTTGGGCGGCGATGCGCTATGGGGCGTGGGAGAGTAGCGATCTGATTGAAGCATGGGGCAAGTATGTGGAAACAGAAGGGAAGTGGCAAGATATGCTTCCCGCACTTCAGACCAAATCATGATCACCTCCGCAATAATTAGACCTGGCAGAATTTTTCACTTTTTATTTTATTATGATCGGGTAACAGGGACAATCTGTACCAACTCACTAACCGATAAATAAAAAAGCCAGTCATTCAGACTGACTTTGGGGCAAACTCAAAGCACCAGCCGGGTGGTTAAAGCCAACTCCGGCAACTTCGCTAAACCCCTATTCCAGATCAAACAGTAAGTCCAACAACTCTTCAGCCAGCTCATCCAGATTGTCTTGATTTTGGGCCTCGCTAATAGCTTGCAGCAAACTTTTTAATTTTGTTGCTTGCGCCTCTGCCAGTGAGCCGCCATCCAGTAAAGCTTGGCCTCGGTTGAGCAGGGCCTGGGTTTCTTCGTCAATAATCGCAGGAATTTCCGTCTCTTCTGGGGCAGCCAAAAAATCCATTTCCGAAAGCCGTTCCCGGGCCTGGGCAATTTCTCCGGGCGAAAGGCGGGCCTGGGTGGCCTGCACGCTGATATTTTCTTTTTTTGCGCTAATGGGATCGGCGGCGGAAACATGCAACATGCCGTTCACGTCAAAATCAAACCGAACGTTCATAGTAGCGCATTCGCCGGACTTGGCCGGTTTCAGGCCCTTGATCAAAAAATCGCCCAGTAAGGTGTTGGCCGAAGCGATGGGCGACTCGCCCTGGTAAACCTTCACATGCACGGTATCCTGGTCGGGGTGCATGGTTTGAAAAACCTGTTCTTTGGTGACCGGCACGGTGGTATTGCGGTGGATCAGCACACTGTAAATGTCGGGGATAATGCTGCCGCCCATACGCATGGCGGTTTCAATGCCCAGCGAGTAGGGGGTGACGTCAACCAAAATTGAATCCACCGGCTGGCCGGCAATGATGGCCGCCTGCACCGCCGCGCCCAGAGCCACCACTTCGTCGGGGTTGATCTCGGCGTCGGGTTCCAGGCCGGTGTAATTAGCCACCATGTCCCAGACCACCGGGATGCGGGTTGACCCGCCCACCAATAGCACCCGGTCTAAATCGTCCACGGTTAACTCGGCGTCTTCAAATACTTTGTCCAGCGACTCAAGGGTTTGTTCCAGCAGGCCGTCAATTAAATCTTCAAACTCCGGGCGGGTGATGGCCGCATCCAGGTGCAGCGGCGCGCCGTTTTGCTCGGCCAGGTATTCTTCACGCAGCGCAGCTTCGGGAAAGTCGGACAGGTGGATTTTGGCAGCTTCGGCGCTGCGGTCAAGACGGGCCATCGCTACCCGGTTATCTTTGAGCGATAGCTGGTGCCTTTTGTAAAAAAGTTTGCTCGCGTGTTCGGCCAGAAGCTGGTCAAAATCATCACCGCCCAGTTGGGTATTGCCATGGCTGGCCCGCACTTCCACCACGCCGCCGGTCATTTCCACCAGCGACACATCAAAGGTGCCCCCGCCCAGGTCGTATACCAGCGCCAGTTGGTCGGCCTCGTGGTCCAGCCCGTAAGCCAGGGCGGCGGCAGTGGGTTCGTTGATAATGCGCACCACCTCCAGCCCGGCAATTTCACCGGCCTCTTGGGTGGCCTGGCGCTGGGCGTTGGTAAAATAGGCCGGCACGGTAATGACGGCTTTGTTGACCGCTTGCCCCAGTTCTTTTTCGGCGATGGTTTTTAGCTCGCGCAAAATAAAGGCCGAAATTTCTTGCGGCGAAAAATCGCGCCCACCCAGTTGAACTTTTTCCGCGCTGCCTATTTTGCGTTTGATGGAGCGCACAGTGTTATCGGGGTTGAGCGCGTACTGGTTTAAGGCGGGTTGGCCCACGAGCCAGCCGGTCTGTTGAGAGTAGCTGACCACGGAGGGCATAATCCTCTGCTCTCCGCTGGCTATAATTTTCGGTTGTCCATTTTTTACAATGGCTACCGCCGAATTGGTTGTGCCTAAATCAATGCCAACAATAGGTTCGTTCATTGAATATGCATAACTTTCCTTTTCTATTTTGATTGGGCGACGACAACCTCGGCAAAGCGCAGCACTTTGTTGGGGGTGGCGTAGCCGCGTTGGTCTTCACTTATAATAATGCCATCAGGCGCGCGGCCGCTGCTATCGGTAGCCACGGCCACGTGACAATGCGGGTTAAACGGCTGGCCCAGGGTAGGAATGGGTATGACGTCGTAACTTTTGAGCACGTCCAACAGGCGCATCCGGGCCAGGCGGATGCCGTCGAGCCAGGCGATAACCGCCCGGCGGCTTTCGGCGGGCATAGGGTGTTTTAACACCTGGCGGCGGCCATTTTCAAAGGCGGCGTCCAGGCTGTCGAGCGCCGGCAGCAGGCTTTGGATAAGGTCCAGTTGAGCGGTTTTGAGCGCTTGCTGCTGTTGTTTGTTCAGTTCGGCCAGCCGTTGTTCTTGCTGTTCAATAGATTTTTGCAAACCGGCAATGGTTTCCTGCTGCTGGACCAGTTGAGTTTCTTGCAAGGCATTGGCCTTGAATTGCGTTTTGGCCAGTTTGCGGATTTGCTCGCTCAAGTCGTCAACGGCGGGTTGAGGTTGGCCTGCCTCCCGTTGATCGGCAGGCAAGGAAGATGGTTCGGACCGGGCCGGCG
Source organism: Anaerolineae bacterium (assembly GCA_016931895.1). Taxonomy (NCBI): domain Bacteria; kingdom Bacillati; phylum Chloroflexota; class Anaerolineae; species Anaerolineae bacterium. The sequence continues at coordinate 3,101 of JAFGDY010000149.1, read as the reverse complement.
TTGTTTGGAGCAGGGCCAGCAGTTCGTCTAATTTGTTATCCAGATGTTCCAGATTATTCAGGTCGTTTTCGCTGAGTACGGGGATGCGCTCGCCCAGCAAAAAAGCGTTCAGCTTTTCGCCAAATGTTTTTGACTTGCTCACAGGTCAATCTCTCTAAAATCTGCCTCAAAGTTGGCCCGGCCCAACTCGCCCCAGCGGCGCAGCGCCAGCAGTGCATCTTGGGGATGAAAGGCGGTGTCCAGAGTTAACGCGGTTGGGGGCGGCTGCCAGGCCGGGGGCGGCTGGGGCAGAAAGATGTCGGTTTCCACCCGGCGTTGGGCGCTTTTGATCTTTTCGTAGGCGGCGCGAATGAGTTTAAAATTTTCGCCTTCGGTTTCCGGTGGGTATTGGCGAATCAGGACAAAGTAGGCTTGTTTGATGTCGGCCTGCGTGGCCGTGGGCAAAACGCCCAACACGCGGTAGGGGTCGCTGGCGGTCAGGTCGGGCCGGCGTTCCGGCATAGCCGCGCTTTTAGGCATGTCAGACATAGAAGTCATCCTCATCATCAAACTCGCCCAGCCCGCCAAGTCTGGACATCATTGCCAATAGTTCCGGATCGCGCAGCATTTCGGCCACTTCCGGCGGGGCTTGATTTATTAATTGTTCGCGCAGGTGGGGCGGTAAATTCATAAGCATTTCTAGCGGGTTACGCGGCGGCGTTTTGCCGTGCAAAAACTCGTCTTTAACCAGTTTGACCCGATGCGCCATGAGCGGGTTCTTTTCGCGCTGGGCCTGGGCCTGGGCTTTATCCCAGTGGCGTTTGGCCAGCCGGGTTTGATCCATGTAGTAATACAAAACGCCTAATTCTATGTTGGCTTCAATATGGTCGGGGTTGTCTCGCAGCACCCGGCGCAGAATGGAAAGAGCAGCGCTATCCTGCTCCAATTCAACATAATGGTGGGCAATAGTGACCAGCACGTCGGCGGCGTCGGCGAAACGCTGCTCGGTATATTCAAGGATTTTCCGGCCTTCCTTTTTCCGGTTGAATTTTTGGCACTGCTCAAAAAGGTCCAAGAAGAACTCGCCGGGAATGGGCTGGGGGACGGCTTTAATGCGTTCAAATGTTTGCTGTAATTCCTGGCTGGCGTTATGTTCCAGCCAGATGATGAAGATTGTGTACAGGGTGTGTAAATCGTTGGGGTCAACGGCCAGTGCCTCCTCCAAATATTGACGCCCTTGCTTGAGTTTACCCCAATCCACGTACGTACCGCCCAGCATGGTCAGCAGGCGCTGGTTGTGGGGGACGTGTTTTAACCCCTCTTCAAATGTTTTGACTGCCTCTTTGTAATGCCCCCACAGGTTATAGTTCACACCTTCGCGGACATAGGTTTGGGCCAATTGCTGGCGGGCCACCGGGTTTTGCGGCTCCAGGCTCAAAATGCGTAGCCAGATTTCGCGGGCAGGTTCTAAAAAATAATCCTCGCTGTAGCTTTCGGCCAGCAGGGTGAGGGCGCGGATGTTGTTGGGGTCCTTATCCAAAATGCGGTCGAGTTCATTTTCGGCGGCCTGCCAGCGCCCCTCGATTTGATAAGCTTCAACCAGTTGCAGGCGCAGGTCAAGGTTATCCGGCGCCCATTTGACCGCATTTTTGTAGGTGGTTACGGCTTCTTCGTAATCTCCGGCCAGGCTGTAGTTTTCGGCCACGTTTTGCCAGATGCGAGCTACCTGCTCGTCGGTGAGGGCGTCGGGGTGATCGGCTTTGCGGGGCCGGCGGCGCAGCAGGGCGCGCCAGTATTCGGCGGCCTGCCGGTGATTTTCCGTTTTCTGATAAGCCAGGGCCAGGTTAAAAACAAGGCGGCGGCTGTTGTCGCCGGATTGTTCGGCTTTTTGCCAGCGGGTCAATGCCTGTGGCCAATCGCCTTTTTGGGCGGCGGCGTAGGCCAGTTCCAGGTTGAGTTGGCGGCGAAAATCTTTTAAATCGTTATTGGCAAAATCAACCTGTTCCAGCAGATCGGCCGCCTGTTGGGGTTGCCCGTTTTGCTGCGCTTTTATGGCCTGCTCGTAAATAATCGCAGTTAAATTTTGGCGCAAGTGCTCGCTGTTCAACCCTTGGGACTGCGCTGTTTGCCAGCGCGTCAGGGCTGTTTCCAGTTGGTCGGCCCGGGCGGCGATGACGCCCAGGTAATAGTGGGCCACGCCTTTCACCAGCGGGTGCGCCTCATTGCCTGTTTTAACAACCGTTTGCAGATCGGCCTGGGCCGCGACCACCTCGTCTAATAAGGCCAAGGCCGTTAACCCGCGCCACAGGGGGTGGAGCGGTTTTTCTGATAGACCAGGCATAACTTTTTTGGCCACCAACGTCTCAACAGCAGCCAGTTGCGTCTGCGCCTCGGCGTTCAGGTGGGGCCACACCGGATCTTTGTTGGCTGTTTGGCTCTGCTCAAGCAGCAATTGGGCCAGGGGTTCAGCGGCGCGCGACCAGGGCGGCGTCTCGGCCAATAGTTGGCGATACAGCGGCTCGGCCTGGGCCAATTCACCCCGGCGATGATAAGCCAGGGCCAGATGGTAACGATAAATTTGATCGGACGGCTGTAATTGAACAGCCTGCTTTAAATCCTCAATGGCAGGGGCAGGCGCACTCACGGCCCGGCGAAAATACACCTCGGCCAAAGCCGCGGCCAGTATTTTGGGCGCGTCGGGTTTGCGCCGGGCCTGTTCCCAGGCCTGGATCGCCTCGCTGTAGTCGGCCTGCCGGAGGGCCGTATGGCCTCGCTTAATCCATTCCGGCCCGCTTAGGCGTGTTTTTTGTTTTTGTTTTTCCCGGCGTTTGCGCCGCGTGCTTCGTTTAGACATAAAATCAGGGTATTGATCGGCCTTTTGTAGTATTGTCTCTAAAACGGAGATTATAGCATATATCCGAAAAATGCACTATCTTCTTGATCTCATCTCATGATATTTACTCAAAAAGGTCCCTGAAATAAAAAATCAGTTGTTTAGACTGATTATCTGTCAACCGCTAGCGGGCAGTTAAGATCAACCAGGCGTGTCGATTGTGACCACTACCACCAGTGAAGGTCTTCTTCGAGTAACGTTTCCATCAATTATCCTCTCTACACCTCTT
>JAFGDY010000148.1 GCA_016931895.1 Anaerolineae bacterium | reverse complement strand
TTTGGACCAACTGGCCGACAAATACTTCTCCGACCAGTTCACCCTCACCTACGATGACGTCGGCGCAGGCGCTTACGCTGAAGAAGAGGTAGAAGCTGAAGCCACCGAAGAACCAACTCCGGCGCCGCCTACCGCTACCCCGGCTCCAGAACCAACGGCCACCCCGGAGCCAGCCGCAGACACCGGATTCACTGCGCCGGAAGGTAAGGCGCTCTTTGTTTTCTATAACAACAGCAGTGAAGATTTTAACGTTGATGTTGGTCCTCAATTGTTACAAGTTCCTGCAGGCCAAGTTGGTCAGCTTGTCCTTGACCCCGGAACATACACCTGGAAAGGCCACTCACCCGGTGGAGGATTTTACATTACGGATGCGAATGGTAACACAGCTTTTGAAATAACAGTTACAGCAGGTCAGGTATTTGAAACAGGCGTACAGTAAGTACTTTTCTGTTCCCAAACTTGTTTAGGCCTAAACCCAGTTTGGGCACAAGAAAAAAATGATAATATTGAACGATGCGCAGGGGGGATACCCCTGCGCATCGTTTAGCCAATCAACACAACGCCAGCTAAAGAATGGAAAACCCCATGAACCAAACAACCAAACCTCGCCCTCCGGCCGTACAGGGACGCCTCATTGATACCCTGGCCGACCTGCCCTGGTGGCTATTGGTTATTTTTCTGGGAGGCATACTTTTTGCTTTTTATGCTTCTCACGACCAAACCTATCGCGCCATTTTTGATTTCCTCAAGACCGGCCTGCTGGTGACCCTGCGCGTCACCTTAATTGCTTATGCCATTGCCATTACGCTTGGGTTATTGGCCGGCCTGGGCCGGGTTTCAAAAAACCCAATCATTTATAATGCGGCCACCTTATACGTGCAAGTGATGCGCGGTTTGCCTATTTTGGTCACCATTTTGTATGTGGCCTTTGTGTTTATCCCCGCCATTATTACCCTGATCAATACTGTAGGCGCGTTTCTGGCCGAAAGCAATATCCTGGCCGCAGACAATATTCTGGCCAAATTGGGGGACCGCCGGGCCGGGTTGGAGGTTGGTTTTGAAGCCAGGGCTATTATGGCCCTGGCTTTTAGTTACGGGGCCTTTTCCGCCGAAATTTTCCGGGCCGGCATTGAGTCCATTGGCCGGGGCCAGATGGAAGCCGCCCGCTCTTTGGGCATGAACTACTTTCAGTCCATGCGTTACATCATTTTGCCCCAGGCGGTGCGGCGCGTTTTGCCCCCTTTAGGCAACGATTTTATTGCCATGCTCAAGGAATCATCCCTGGTTTCGGCCCTGGGCGTCCAGGACATCACCCAGTTGGGCAGGCTTTATTCCGCCAGTTCTTTCCAATACCTGAAAACATACAACATGGTTGCCTATTTATACCTGTCAATGACCATTTTGTTATCGCTGGCCGTTAAGGCGATGGAAGTGAGGTTAAAAACCGATGAGTAATCAAGACGCGATGATTCTGATTAAAAATCTTGATAAGCACTTTGGGCATGTGGAAGCCGTTAATAATGTCAGCCTGGAAATCCAGGTGGGGGAAGTGGTGGTCATCATCGGGCCTAGCGGCTCCGGCAAGTCTACCCTGCTGCGTTGTATCAATTACCTGGAAATGCCCACCGCCGGCGACGTGTGGGTTGACGGCATCCATTTGAGCAAAAAAACCAAAGACATCAACGCCGTGCGCCGGGAAGTGGGCATAGTGTTTCAGCAATTTAACCTCTTTCCGCACCTCACCGCCCTGGAAAATGTGACCATGGCCCAGCGGGTGGTGCGCAAACGCTCCCGCGCCGAAGCCATTAAAATAGGGCGGCAGCAACTCGAGCGGGTGGGCATCCCCGAAAAAGCCGACGTTTATCCCGGCCAGCTTTCCGGCGGCCAGCAGCAGCGGGTGGCCATTGCCCGCGCCCTGGCCATGAACCCCAAAATAATGCTCTTCGACGAACCCACCAGCGCCCTGGACCCGGAAATGATCAAAGAAGTGCTGGACGTGATGTTAGCCCTGGCCAAAGAGGGGATGACCATGGTGGTGGTTTCGCACGAAATGGGCTTTGCCCGCAACGCCGCCGACCGCATTATTTTTATGGACGGCGGCCAGATTGTGGAGCAGAACACGCCCGACCAATTTTTTAACAACCCCCAGCACGAACGCACCAAACGTTTTCTGAGCCAGATTTTGCATTAGGGCATGTTTCTTAAATGTCATTTCGAGGCCGTTAGGCCGAGAAATCTCTTTATAATACCCCCCTGGAGGAGATTTCTCGTCGCTACGCTTCTCGAAATGACATGCCGGTGTATTTAAGAAACACGTTATTAGGGCGTGATGGCAAAATGCAGAACCCCGGCTTTTTAGAAAAGCCGGGGTTCTTTGTTATTGGACGCTCAATGAACCGGCTAAAAAACACCGCTTTTAATCGGGATGCTCAAAGTAGACTCTGATACCCATCAGGTGCAACTCGGTGGTGGCGGTATTCCAGTAGACTTCAATCTCGTAGTTGTACTGGGAGTTATCAACCGGCTCCGGTGTAGCAGCATCCACATACTCACTCGTGTAATGGGTACCCGCCACCGCACCGGCCGGCGAGTCTACCTGGACCAGTTCGGTACGGGTGTTGTCGCCGTTATTACGATACAGTCTGGCGGTTATAACGCCGGTGGCGTGGTTATCATAATAGTAAAACCGGATGCCGTGTATGCGAGCGCCTTGAGGCAGAATGACCGGAGCATGCATGAATTGGGGGCCTCCAGTAACCGCCGTCCCTCCGCCATTTTGCCCGGCAAAGACAGTGGTGCTACTTTCGGGCACAAAAACGCGACCAGCAATGCCCAGGTAATCCATGGTGCCCTGAATGCCAACGTCGTCCCCGGCCTGGTACGGGGGAATGGCCCTGGAACCAGCTTCGGCCGGGACAACCGGCTGAGCCAGAACTGCGGCCAGCCCTGTCAGCGCCACAATCGCCAGGCTAAGAAAGAGAATGTAGTATTTATTCATTAGAAAAAGCCTCCTATTTTTTTACGAAAACGCCCCCTCAAAACCCTGAACCAATCGCCAGTCAGGGAGAAGGCGTAACCCAACGGTTAGTGAACCTTAAGGATAAGCGGCAAATAGACGCCGCCGGCAGAGTAGCCCAGGGCAATCTCTTGCACCCGCAAGTTACTCCCGGCCGTTGCGCTCAACCTCGCCACAAAATAATAGGCGTAACTCTGGTTATCAACTACTTCTCCCAGGTTGGGGCTGGTCTGGAAAACGTAATTGGTACTATCCCCCGCCGGGGTCGCCTGCCAGATAATGGAACCGGCGCCCTGCCGGTCTACCCGGTAAAGATACCAGGTGGGGTTTTCAGTGGCATGATGATCATAATACCTGACTCTTGCCTCCTGAAGTGTTGCGCCGGAGGGTAGATCGAGTAACACAACCAGACTAGGTAATGTACCAGCAGCAGTCACGTATCGTCCTCCACCGCCAGTCCAATAATGGGTTGTGTCTGCGTAAAGGGGATGGAAGTTATCTCCGGCCACAGAGTAGTATTGCCAACTTTCTCCCCAAAGGGAGCCAAGATCGGATGAGCCTGAAGTGGCGGATACAAACCCGCCGGCCTCCAGCCCTTCTTTATCCTCGCCCGCCTGGCTGGGCGGGGAGGAGGCCAACTCGGTGATTTCTCCACCGGTATGCAACACCGGGCCTTCTTCCGGAAACTGGATACTTTCGGCAGAAGACTCTAAAACTACCCCCGCCGTCTCCGGGTTATTGGACGAAACGGGGTGCTCCGCCGACGGTTGGATCCCATCTTCAGCGGAATACTCCGCCGACGCCTGGACCTCACCTTCAGCGGAAAGGGTCGAGTGGGTCAGAGACGTGGCTGTGACCGGGGAGTAGGCCACCCTGGCCCCATAGGCGGCCAGGTTACCCCCGGCTGGATCATCCCAAATGATTTGAAGTGCATAGGCATAAGTGAAATTGTCTATCACCGGATTGCTGATGGTAGTATCGCTGGTGTTGCCCATACCGCCGCTACCAGAACTACTAGCCCAGGCCATATTCTCGAATGTTCCATCCCTTAGGTAGCGTCTCAGGTAAAGAGTCATGTTATTGGCGGCGTCACTATCTTCCCAAAAGAAGGTCAGGGAGGTGACCGTCGCGCCACTGGGTAGTTCAACTGAAGCGAACATAGCATGGGGGGATCCAGAACCTGCGGCCAGGCTCACTCCGCCCCAAGTCTCATAATCGTAGTCTATGCCTGAATGGATGGGCACAAAGCCGGTACCGGCTATGGATAAAACTCCTCCACTGCTCAAAAGTAGGGGGGCGGGAGCCGGGCCGGCCTTGGCCGGCGGCAAGTCTCCCCCTAAGCCTATCGCCAGCACCAAAACTACACTCACCACTACAAAAATGTGTAACCATTTTGAACGTTTCACTATAAAACCTGTTTGCATGGCAATTAATTTGCCTCCTCTCTACTTGTTACTAAAATTTCTTAACAAAAATAAGGTTTACAGTTTGTGCATCAAGCCGTGAAACTTAATCTTGCATGCCACCACCTCCTGGCCCCACCAGGGCCTATCCCGCTTTACAATTTCAGATAGGACTTACGCACATTCCAGAGGTGACAGTCACTTCGCAAGTGACTGTCACCTCTGGAACGCATCAACGATTTGCGTAAGTCCTATTCAGATTTACAATTAGAAAGGGGCCAACATTTTGGGGAGTTAGAGGTGGCAAATGATCTGTGGTGAGATGAGAGAGATTATAGGTACGCTAACCAGTAGATGCCAGAAGTGAGGAAAGTCTGCTTACCCCTTGCGCCATCGGACCTTTACCCAAACTGGGTATCGTTATTCCAGTATAACATATTTATTGGCCAGAGAGTTGGGTATTTTCTTAAAATCGCCAGATTTTTAATGGTTTTAACGTTGTTATGACAATAAACTACCAAAACAGGCCCTGGGGGAGGCCCGCCTGATCCTGAAAGTAATTGACACCAGGCCACAAATGGCTTAAAATCACGGCCAACCTTTTTCTGTTACTATTACACCGTCAAGTTAATTCTGATAGATTGGGGTAGGGGCGCACTCTTGCGGTCGCCCCATATGGGCCAGGCGCAAGACCGTGCCCCTACCCGTCAAAATTTGTCTGACAGTGTACTATTCAAGCCAGGTCACATTTTTGACCAACGACGAACGACCAACGACCAAACTTCGTCGTTCGTCCTTCATCCTTCGTCGCTGATAACAGGACCATTGAGCTTGATGGTGAGTAGTTTGACAATGTTAGATTATTATGTCAAGTAAAAAAACAGAATAGAAAAATGGACAAAAAAGATAAAAGCCGGTAAAAAAC
>JAFGDY010000147.1 GCA_016931895.1 Anaerolineae bacterium | reverse complement strand
ATGGCGGACATTCGGCTATTTTTGTTCGTCAATGGTCGTTTGTCGTTCGTCAGGTGAAAAAGTGTCAACAGAGTTATGAATCACCCCCAAAAAAAGAGGTCAAACAAATTTTATGTTTGACCTCTTTTGCTTTGGCGCCTGTTTTAGCGGGTTTTGGCCGGGATTCGTTTGGCTTGACGCCGGGCTTCTGCGGCTTTAGGCAGCAAGATGGTCAGCACCCCTTTTTTGAAAGTTGCGTCAACCTGGTCGGTTTTAAGGCCAGGAGGTAACGGAATGTTACGCTGGAAGGAACCGTAGGCGCGTTCCAGCCGGTAGTAATTCTGGCCTTTGTCTTCCTTCTCTTCTTTTTTCTCGCCGCTGATGGTCAGGATGTTGTTGGCCAAACTAACCTGGACATCATTTTCGTCCAGGCCGGGCAGTTCAGCCGACACCATGTATGCCTGATCATTTTCGGTCACGTCAATACGGGGCGTGAAACCGCTCCAGGATTCGCCAAAGGGGGTCAAGCTGGTACCGCGGAAGAAGTCATCAAATAAACGGTCAATGTTGTGCTGAAGCGCAACCATCGGATTGTCGTTTTCTCGCCGGACAGGCACCTGTTTTTCATTGCCCCATTTCCAGGGGACTAAATCTCTGATAGCCATCGTCGTTTACCTCCTTTCTGAAAGATATTTCTATTGAGGCCAGTCTCTAAAAACCTGGCCTCAACCTGGGTTATTAATTAGCTTTTACCGTAATCTTGCGGGTCTTGGCCGGGCCGGCTTTGGGCAGGTGCAGGCGCAGCACGCCATCTTTTACCGTGGCCTCAATCTTCTCCCGGTCAATTTCCTCCGAGAGGGTAAAGCTGCGCTGGTAATCGCCGGTTTCGTATTCGGCGTAGGCCAGGCTGTAATTGTCGGGGGCTTCTGTGTCAACATACCCATTGATGGTCAACACGTTCTTTTCCAGAGTGATGTCAAGCGATTTTTCGTCCACGCCGGGCATGTCGGTTAAAAGCACAATCGCGTCGTCGGTTTCGTAGATGTCCACGTGGGGCACGTAAGCCCGGCGGGCGCGGGTGCGCTCAATGCCTTCCACGGTTGCTACTTCTTGCTTTTCTGCTTCCAGAGTTTGCAACTCTTTGCTTTCGTTAGCCATGATGTCACCTCCATAAATTTAAAGTTTATACCTGATCTTGTCCCCAAACCCAGTTTGGGAACAAGACTAATCAAGATTAATTAAGCCGATTTAACCGTGATTTTCCTGGGTTTGTCTGCTTCGGCGCGAGGCAGGGACAGGTGCAATACACCCTTGTCAAAAATAGCGTCAACCTTATCCGCCTCTACCTTGAAGGGCAATTGGAAGGCTCGGTTGAATTTGCCGCACCCTCGCTCCCGGCGATGATACTTGTCGCCTTCGCCCAGCGCTTCCGGCTGGCGCTCGCCGCTCAAGGTCAGCGTGTCGCCCACCACCGAGATGTCAATATCGTTGGGGTTGATGCCCGGCAATTCGGCGGTTACAACTGCGCCATCCTCATTGGTCCACACATTCATGGCCGGATAATTGGGCGCGGTGCGGCCCCCGGCCAGGGAGAATGAATCTGAAAAGAGGCGATTCATCTCGCGCTGCAAACGTTCCATCTCCACCCAGGGAGATCTGTAGCCATAATATCCAAACGGTCGTCTAAACATGATAATTTACCTCCTTTGATTTGTTGGTCTTGTTTATTCCCCCGTCAACGGGGGTATTCACTTGGTGGTATAGCTGTATTGTAGGAGATTGATGTTAGAATTACGCTAACGCAGTGTTAGAGGAGTATTAGAAGATGGGCGCGCCCCAAAAATTAAGGGCGGTTTGCAAACCGCCCTTGCCAATGATGTTGCTCATTACCCCTTTGTAATGAGTAACTTTCAACTACAGGTTCTTTAGCCCTTAATATTCCGGCGGCATTTGCGGGGCCGGTTTTTCTTTTTCCGGGATGTCGGTGATGAGGGCCTCGGTGGTCAGAATCATTGCCGCAATGGAGGCGGCATTGGCCACCGCGCCGCGCGTAACTTTGGCCGGGTCAATGATGCCGGCTTTGACCATATCGGTGTATTCGCCGCTCATCACGTCGTAACCGATGCTTTTGTTGTTTTGGCCAGCCTGGCGGCGGCGCACTTCCTCTACCACTACCGCCCCGTCCAGGCCGGCGTTGCGCACAATGCCCCGCATTGGCTCTTGCAGCGCGCGGCGGACAATGTTGATCCCGGTTTGCTCGTCGGGATAGTCGCCTTTGAGGTTGTCCAGGGCCGACATGATATTGAGCAGGGCTACCCCGCCGCCCGGCACAATGCCTTCTTCTACGGCGGCGCGGGTGGCGCTGAGGGCGTCTTCCACGCGGTGCTTTTTCTCTTTAAGTTCGGTTTCGGTAGCCGCGCCTACGCCAATCACGGCCACACCGCCGGCCAATTTGGCCAGGCGCTCTTGCAACTTTTCGCGGTCGTAATCAGAGGTGGTGTTTTCAATTTCGGCCTTGATCTGGTTGATGCGGCCTTTGATGTTAGGATCGGAACCTTTACCGCCAATAATGGTGGTGTCGTCTTTGGTGATGGTCACTTTGTCGCATTGGCCTAAATCTTCCAGGGTGGCGCTTTCCAGTTTGCGGCCTGTCTCCTCACTGATGACTGTGCCGCCGGTTAAAATAGCAATGTCTTGCAACATAGCTTTGCGACGATCGCCAAAGCCCGGGGCTTTAACGGCGGTTACACTGAAGGTGCCGCGCAGTTTGTTCAATACCAGGGTGGCCAGGGCTTCGCCGTCCACGTCCTCGGCAATAATAAGCAGATTGCGCCTGCCGGTCTGAACCAATTTTTCCAAAACCGGAATCAGGTCGGCGGCCACAGAAATTTTCTTGTCGTGGATGAGGATGTAGGGTTCTTCCAATTCAGCCTGCATGGTTTCCTGGCTGGTAATAAAATAGGGAGAAATGTAACCCCGATCAAATTGCATACCGTCAACATAATCTGTTTCAAAGGCCAGCCCTTTGCTCTCTTCCACAGTAATAACGCCGTCCTTACCCACTTTTTCCATCACCTCGGCAATTAACTCGCCGATTTCGCGGTTTTGGGCGGAGATAGAGGCCACGCTGGCAATCTCTTCTTTGGTATCAATGGAAATAGCCATCTCCTTGACCGCCTCGGTAACGGCCTGGGTGGCCTTCTCAATGCCGCGTTTGAGCAGCATAGGATTGGCTCCTGCGGCCACGTTTTTTAGCCCTTCGGTGACAATGGTATGGGCCAACACCGTGGCGGTAGTAGTGCCGTCGCCGGCAATATCATTGGTTTTGGTGGCTGCTTCTTTAAGCAGTTGGACGCCCATATTTTGGTAAGGCTCTTCCAGTTCAATCTCTTTAGCCACGGTCACGCCGTCGTGGGTTACGGTGGGCGCACCCCACTTTTTGTCCAGAGCCACGTTTCGGCCTTTGGGGCCCAGGGTGGTGGCTACCGCTTTGGCTAAAGCGTCAATGCCGGTTTTTAATTCCCGGCGAGCTTCATCTTGAAAAACAAGTTGTTTTGCCATTGGTTTTCCTCCTAAATACGGTCATAAAATCCGGGTCTATTGACAAAATTTGTTAAAAAAAATGATCAATTCAAGTTTTATTATCAAACTCAGGTTATTTCACAATTGCCAACAAGTCGCTCTCGCGCATGATCAGATAGGTAACGCCCTCGTGCTTAACTTCGGTGCCAGCATACTTGGCAAACAGCACGCGGTCGCCCACTTTTACATCCAGGGCTTGGCGTTCGCCATCCTCATTACGCAGCCCCGGCCCTACGGCCAATATTTTGCCTTCCTGGGGCCTTTCTTTGGCAGTTTCAGGCAGGATAATGCCCGAGGCGGTGGTTTCCTCGCGCTCGATTGGCTCAATCCAAACCCGATCTCCCAACGGACGTAATTTTAACGAAGACATGGTTTGACCTCCTTAAATATATGATTTTTTTAAGAATTTGGTTTGTGGTTAAAATGTGGACAAAAAAGCCATGCTTTGGTAAAGCGTGGGGTGGTGAGAGGAAGTTGCCCAAACATCGCCCATCCGGTCAACCCCACCGCACAAACGCCTATTTTAGCACATTATCAAAATAGTACACAACTCCCTATTATAATTGATGAGTGTTAGAATTGCGTTAGAGGTTTGTTTAAACCCCCAGCTCAACCAAATTATCAGATTTTGACTCGCCTGGCCGACCCCAACGCTGACTGAATCATCAAAAATTCGCCCACGTTGTCGCTGGTGACCAAACCCACCAGGGCGCCATTGTGAGTTACCGGCAAAATGGGACAGCCGCACTCTTGCAGCCGGGCAAAGGCTGTTTCCAGCATGTCGTACGAGTCAACCACCACAAAATCCCGGCGCATAATGCTGCCGGCCGGTTCGGTTCTACTCTGCCGGGCCAGGGCAGCCAGCAGGTCGCTCCGGGTCAAGATGCCGGTCACCCGGCCGTTTTCCACCACCGGAAAATCCTGCTGCGAGCCGGCCAGAATGAGGTCAACCGCGCGGCCCAGCGGGTCGTGCGGCGACAGAGTATGAAAATCGGTAAGCATGGCCCGGCTAACGGGAATGCCGCTCAACGCAGATTTCATTTGAACCATGCTTGCTTCTTGAGCCGCGCCAATCCACACAAAGATGGCAATAAACAACAGGAAGGGGTTGCTAAAGAGGCCGATAAAACCAAACAGAAAAGCAATCCCCTGGCCAATGGTGGCCGCTATTTGCGTGGCCTGGGTGTATTCCAGGCGCATGGCCAGCAGAGCGCGCAGCACCCGCCCGCCGTCCATGGGAAAGGCCGGGATGAGGTTAAAGCCAACCAAAAACAGGTTGACCACCATCAGCCGCTCTAAAAATGAACCGCCGGTCATGCTGAGCTGGCTTATTGGCTCCAGGCTGTTTGTCAGTAGTAGCCAACCAAACAAAACAACGGCGATAACCACGTTGACTGCCGGCCCGGCCAGGGCCACCCACAACTCCTCAATGGGTTTATCCGGCATCCGTTCCAGACGAGCCACCCCGCCAATAGGCAGCAGGGTGATGTCGCGGGTTTTGATGCCGTACTTTTTGGCCGTCAGCGCGTGGCCAAATTCGTGTAGCACCACGGTGGCAAACAGGGCCAGAATAAAAGCTATCCCTGCCGCTACCGCCGCCAGCGTGCCTTGTTGTAGCCAGTAACTCAGGGCCACCCAGCCAATCAACAACAAAAACGTGGCGTGCATGTACACGCCAATGCCGGCAAATTGCCCGATCTTCCAGGACCATTTCATGGGATCATCCTTTCTTTACAGGTAGTGGCTAAATGGTGACCGACTGAAGTGACAAAGCTAGCTTTGTCACTTCACCGCCATCAGTTAATATGTAACCATTACCTCTTTTACAAAAGTTCAATCATTATATTGGATGGGTGTGTTTCAAATCAGTTGAAGGAGTGCAGAATTCATTCTGCCTCTGTCAAAAAGCGGAATAAATTCCGCACTCCAGGGGTAGTCTCAACTCAAATGAAACACACCCATATTGGATTTGAATTTTTGCCGGGTAGAGACAAAACATTGTTTTGTCTCTACCCCAAAACTTTTTTGCGAAACTATAGGGGGCGCGATGTCTACGCCACCATTTCCGGCCGGGCTTCGGGGAGGCCGGCCTCTTCAAACACAATCGTCTCTTCCCGAAAGTCAATCCTGATCCGGCTGCCATCTTGGAACTCGCCTTGCAGCAGGGCCATAGCCAGCGGGTCTTGCACTTCTCGCTGGATAACGCGCTTGAGCGGGCGCGCCCCAAAGCTGGGGTCGTAACCCATATCGGCCAGGTGTTTTTTGGCGGCGTCGGTCAAGGTCAATTCAATTTTACGTTCGGCCAGCAACTTGCGCAAGTGGGCCAATTGAATGTCCACAATGCGCAGCAAATCCTCCCGCGATAGGCTGTGGAAGGTGATGATCTCGTCCACCCGGTTCAGAAATTCAGGCCGGAAATGCTGGCGCATCGCCTCCATTATTTGGGTTTCAGCCGCTTCCGCGCCCACTTCCATAATAAAGTGGCTGCCGATGTTGCTGGTCATAATGACCACCGTGTTTTTAAAGTTAACCGTGCGGCCGTGGCCGTCGGTCAATCGCCCGTCGTCCAACAGTTGCAGCAGCACGTTAAACACTTCCGGGTGGGCCTTTTCAATTTCGTCAAACAACACCACACTGTAGGGGCGGCGACGCACGGCTTCGGTCAACTGGCCGCCTTCATCGTAGCCCACGTAACCCGGGGGCGCGCCCACCAGGCGGCTGACGGTGTGGCGCTCCTGGTACTCGCTCATGTCAATGCGGATCATGTTGCTCTCGTCGTCAAACAGGAACTCGGCCAGGGCGCGGGCCAGCTCGGTTTTGCCCACGCCGGTTGGCCCCAGAAAAATGAAACTGCCTATGGGCCGGTTAGGGTCTTGCAGTCCGGCCCGGCTGCGGCGCACGGCATTGGCCACGGCCCGGATCGCTTCATTCTGGCCCACCACCCGGCGGTGGAGCCGGTCTTCCATTTTGATCAACTTTTCCACTTCGCCTTCCAGCAGTTTGCTCACCGGGATGCCGGTCCAGCGGGCCACAATGCCGGCAATTTGCTCGGCGTCAACTTCTTCTTGCAGCAGCGACCCTTTGGTTTGCAACTCGGTCAGGTTGGCTTCCTGTTCGGCCTGTTGGGCTTCCAATTGGTGCAGCGTGCCGTATTTGAGCCGGGCCGCGGTTTCCAGATCGGCGTTGCGTTCGGCCCGCTCAATTTCCAGGCGAGTTTGTTCAATCTGTTCTTTGGTTTCGCGCAGGGCGTAAATGAGCCGTTTTTCATTTTCCCACTGGGCGCTCAGGGCGCGGCTTTGCTCTTGCAGGTCGCCCAACTCGGCTTCCAGTTTTTTCAGCCGTTCTTTGCTGGCTTTATCCTTTTCCTTTTTCAACGCCTCCCGTTCTATTTCTACCTGCATGATTTGCCGGTCAACGGCGTCCAATTCGGTTGGTTTGCTATCAATTTCGGTGCGCAGGCGGGCGGCAGCTTCGTCAATCAGGTCAATGGCTTTGTCGGGCAAAAAACGGTCGGCAATGTAACGATGGCTCAGGGTGGCCGCGGCAATAACGGCGCTGTCTTGGATCCGCACGCCGTGATGCACCTCGTACCGTTCTTTTAGCCCGCGCAAAATGCTGATGGTGTCTTCCACCGACGGCTCGTTGACCAGCAGCGGTTGAAAGCGCCGTTCCAGCGCGGCATCCTTTTCAATGTGCCGGCGGTACTCGTCCAACGTGGTCGCGCCAATGGCGTGCAGTTCGCCCCGGGCCAGCATGGGTTTGAGCATGTTGCCGGCGTCCATGGCTCCTTCGGCCGCGCCCGCGCCAACCACGGTGTGCAGCTCGTCAATAAAAAGA
This sequence comes from Anaerolineae bacterium, assembly GCA_016931895.1. Taxonomy (NCBI): domain Bacteria; kingdom Bacillati; phylum Chloroflexota; class Anaerolineae; species Anaerolineae bacterium. The sequence goes on along the minus strand of JAFGDY010000147.1, from coordinate 14,035 downwards.
ATAACTTGACCTTCGCCGGCGGTCACTTCTTGCAAAACAGCCTTGAGCCGCTCTTCAAACTCGCCGCGATATTTGGCCCCGGCAATCAGGGCGCCCATGTCCAGGGCCACAATGCGTTTTTGTTTTAAACCTTCGGGCACGTCGCCGCGAATGATGCGTTGGGCCAGCCCCTCCACAATGGCGGTTTTACCCACGCCGGGATCGCCAATGAGCACCGGGTTGTTTTTGGTGCGGCGGCTGAGCACCTGCACCACCCGCCGGATCTCGTCGTCGCGGCCAATCACCGGGTCCACTTTGCCTTTGCGGGCCAGGTCGGTCAGGTCGCGGCCATATTTAAGCAGGGCTTCGTAGGTGCTTTCCGGGTTCTGGCTGGTCACTCGCTGGGTGCCACGGATTTGGGTAAGGGCCTGCAATACGGCATCGCGGGTGAGGCCGTTTTGCCGCAACAAGCGTTCGTCATTGCCGCCGGATTCGGTTAGCGCCAGCAGTAAGTGTTCGGTAGACACGTAATCGTCTTTCATTTTGCCGGCCACTTTTTCGGCCTCGCGCAGGGCATTGTTTAACGCGCGCGACAGGCCGGGCTGCGAGCCGCCGTAAACTTTGGCCGCGCTGTTCAAGTCGGTTTCCAGGCTTTGGGCCAGCGCGTCAGGATTGACCGACAGGTGATGCGCAATTTGGGGCACCACGCCGCCTTCTTGCCGGAGTAAGGCCAGCAGCAGATGACCGGGTAAAATTTCGCTATGACTATAATCTTGCGCCAGGCGCTGCGCTTCAAGCACGGCCTCCTGCGCTTTTTCTGTGAATTTATTCAGGTTCATTATTTTTTACCTCCCCAATAAAGTTATCTTAGAAGCTGTTTGAAAAGCATGTCGTTTCGAGGCCTTAGGCCGAGAAATCCCTGTAATCTCGCCGGAAAACTGCACGCCGTAGGGATTTCTCGCTACGCTCGAAATGACATATTAGGCTTTTCAGATAAGCTCTTAGACAGGACCAAGATTGGAGTTTAATTGTTCAGACAAATTTTGTAGCAAAATGCTTAGGTCTATTATAAGGGAGGGATGTTAGAATTATGTTAGACTTTTGTTAGAGCCGTGTTAACGCGGAAGTAGGAGAAACAAAAAGGGACGTTGATAACGTCCCTACTTGATCATATTGTTAATGATTTGTTTTTTACGCGGCCATTCTCAAACGCCGGGCGATGAAAAATACGGCAATCAGGCCGGCGGCGGCCAGCACAAGCTCCAACCCGCCCGCGCCGGTTTCCGGCACCACCGTGGTGCTGGCCGTTTCGGCGGCAGGCAAAGGCGTGCGTGTGGGCGAAGGTTGGGGCGCGGGCGTATTTTTAGCCTGCCCGCCGCCCACGGCCGCTTCTTCTCCGCTACCGGGGCTGATCACGGGGGTATTGGTGGGCGTGGGGGCCGGGGTATCGGTGGGGTTCATTCTTAAAGGCGTGGGTGTGGCAGTGGGATTAGGCAGGCGGATGATCAAGGTGGGGGTTGGACGCGAGGCTACCTCTTGTCCCTGGAGATTCTGGCGAATGACAAAAACGCCGCCCACTCCCAGCAGGCCCAGGACTAATAATCCCACCAAAGAAATGGCTAAAATAAGGAACAATCTATTGGGACCACCACCTTCTTCCATGCTTGGCTCCTTCCTGGCCTTATTGACTAAACCTTCGCCCCGACTTTAAAAAAGCCGGATGATGGTAAGACAAAAATATTATGTCACCTATATTTTATGTCAATTCAATAAATTTTGCAAATCAATTGAAGTTGTATGGGGGAGGGTTGTCAGCCAACACAAACGGTTTACCACGGCCAGCGCCGTTTTAAGGCCAGTTTGATCATCTCCGGGCGCAGGCGGCGCCAGGCCAGGCTGCTTTCGATGGAGACCGTGGGGGCGACAGGTTGAGCTGCGTCCCTATTTTTTGCCCCGGCCGGGCTGAAGGTTTGGTGCACATATTCCTTGGTAATTGTTTCCACTTCATGCTGGTGAGCCGGCAAGTGCCGCTGGATAATGGCAGTGTGTTCGTAGGGAGTGTGCCAGGGACGAAGGGCCGCTCCCATCCAACCGGCCAGCCTGACCATATTTTGGTAAAGGCTGAAGATATTTTTAGCGGCTTGACTTTGTTGTTGGCACCACCAGAAACCCGCTCCGGCCAGCCCGGCCAATAGGACGACGCCCATAAAGGTCAGCCCGCCCTTAACTGATGAACGGGGGATACTGATTTGAAAACCCAACCAGGATAAATTCAGGGTGAGCAGGGGCAACTGGCCGCCGCCTATCTCTTCATCAATGGGAATGTTTTCCAGGTGGCCCGGAATTCTATCGCTCTCAGGCAGGTTTTCAGGAGCAGGGCCATTATCGGCCAGAGCAGAATCGTCGTCTGCCGCAATGGGACGAACAATGCGAGGTTGGGCCGCCGTAGGTTCAAACTCAACCCAGCCGTATTTGGGAAAGTAGACCTCCACCCAGGAATGGGCGTCGGCGTTGACCACGTGGAAAACATCTTGTTCTCTATCAAAATCACCCTGGGCAAACCCCACTGCCAGGCGAGCCGGAATACCCTCCGCCCGCAGCATGATGACCATCGCCGAAGCATAATAGTCACAATAGGCCTGTTTAAGCTCAAAGAGGATATAATCTACTTTATCCACCTCGGGCGGGGGAGCGTCAATTTGCTCGTTGTACTCAAGCGCGTTACGCAGGTAACGTTCAATGGCCTCGGCCTGGGCAAAGGGGTTGTCAAAAGGCGCGGTCAGCTCGCGGGCCAATTGGCGGGTGCGGGCGGTGACGGTACTGGGGATTTGTAGATAACGTTCGGTGACCCAGGCCGGGTAGGCGGCGCCGGCTGTTTGCAGTTGCTCCACGGTGGCCCCACTGGCGGCTGAAACCACCCGATAACTTTCGCCCCGGTCCACGGCCGCGTTGCTGCGAATATAGGTGATCTCCTCCACCCACGGCCCTTCGGAACCAGACCAGCTTGGCCGTTGGCCGGGCGCGCTGGACGTGGAGGGAATGGCGTTGAATGTAACTTTAGCCGAACGATCCAACCGGATCGGGTGGTTTATGGCATAAAGAGCAACCGAACCATCATGGTAAAAGGTATAAGTTTGGGTAACCGGATAGCGGGCGTCAAAGACAGGTAGGGCCAGCCGGTCCTCGGGGCCAAAGGTAGCCGATGCCTCGTCGGTGTTGCGCCAACCCAGGCCGGTGTATTCGTCGTAGACGGTGGCCCGCCAGTAACCACCTGACCCGCCGGTAAGGTTAACGTCCATGATTGGCTCATCGGTCAGTTGGCGCGGCCCGCCCAGGGTAAACGATTGGCCAAATGTACCAATTTGGCCCGGATCGCGATAGTTCAAATCGGCATAGAGGCGATTCCAGTGACTTTGCAAATCGTGCCAGGTGCCTTGAAATTCCTCAAAAAGGTCCGGGGTTTCCGTCAGCACCGGGGGCGTAATCCAGGCCAGGCCAATGACCAGGGCCGAGAAGATCAGGCCATCTCGTAAAAAGTCAAAGCTGATGTCGGGCTGAAAGAAAACGCCCTCGGTGCGCCATTTTGCCTCTTGATTGAACAGGTTAAAACGGATGACCAACAGCAAGGAAAGCAACAGATAGATGAGAAACCAAAAGGTGATATCTTTGGGGGCATAATAGAGATTGATAATGAGCACCAACCCGCCCGGCACAATGGCGTGCCACACTTTGCCAGAACGAAAAACAAACCAGATGGTCAGGTAGCCCATCGCCCACACAATAACGCCCATTTGCAAGATAAACATCAAGTTGTCGTGGCTAACGCCACCCTGGATGGCCTGGTTATACCAATAATTCAGGCGAAACATGAGGTCTTCCCACCGTTCCGGCCAGGTATACTGGTCTGGCAGCAGGCGGCTGGTCGTCCAAAAAGAGCAAGCTACACCGATGACGATGCTGAAGAGATGGGCAATACTGCCGGGCAATAAACTGCGGGCCAACATCAGGCCAATAATCACTGCGGCCAGGCCCACATAAACCACAATATCCAATCCGTCTTTAACCCAGCCGGTGGCGCTAATGGCCCAGGCCACGGTCAACACCATGCCTGCGGCCAAAAACCCTACCGATTTGGTTTTATAGATCCGGTGTCGTCCGTTCATAAGTTAAGCCCCGATTTGCCTAAGTTGCCCAAAATGAGTTTTAAGTCGGCGTCCCCAAAATAACTCGGAGGCTTGAGAACAAGCCTAACAAGCCTGATAAGGAGGGCATAAAATCCTTAGCTTTAAGCGGTTGATATTATGCCTTGTAATTACCTTGCTGGCAAACCGGATTTTAATCTGAGATGCCAATTGGATAAAAATCATAGTTGACACGTATTCTGAAGCATGCTATAATCTCCCCTGCTGTTGGGGCGTAAACGTTGTGTCTCCGTAGCTCAGTTGGATAGAGCATTTGGTTGCGGACCAAAAGGCCGCAGGTTCGAGTCCTGCCGGGGACGCCTGGGCATACGGAGAGAGTATTCTCTCAAAACGTCCTTTAACAATATAATCTTTGATGATGAGCTGTGCCGTCGCTATCCGGTTGCTTGAACCGGGTAGAGGAACTTCCCGACTCTCAGGGCCTGACTGCCAGGCCCAAGATTGCCTCACGAAACAGTAAGTGAGGGCACCTGCTGAACAAGGTGACTACAACCGCAACAGAGAGCAAACCAGCCTTTTGTTAAACTCAAGGTTAGCCCTGAGCTTGTTAAAAGGTAATGGGTGAAACGGTAGGGTAAGAGCCTACCAGCGGTATCTGGCAACGGAACCGGCTGGGCGAGCGTGCAATCGAGAGCAAGGTGAGTGGGCCGGGCTGATAAAGGTTCGGCCTCACCGCAGCAACAATGGTGAGGTGGGGTAACACCCTTCAGGCCAGGCGTTGCCGCCCTGTTAAAGGGTGAGACAGATGACGGCGGGAAAAGCTAGAGCTTTTCTGTAACAGAATCGGGGGTACAAAGTTCATCATTAGCGACAATCATATTGCTGCGGGGTGGAGCAGAGGCAGCTCGCCAGGCTCATAACCTGGAGGTCGTGGGTTCGACTCCCACCCCCGCTACTCCAAGGATGAGGGATGAAGGACGAGGGATGAAAAAATTTCCGCCTTCATCCTTCCCTCTTCATCATTCTTTACCGAGGGGTGTAGCTCAACTGGCAGAGCAGCGGTCTCCAAAACCGCAGGTTGCGGGTTCAAGTCCTGCCGCCCCTGTCCGTCCGCGGGTGTAGTTCAGTGGTAGAACGTCTCCTTGCCAAGGAGAAGGTCGTGGGTTCAAATCCCATCGCCCGCTCACAACAAAAAACCCACCAATTTGTGGTGGGTTTTTTGTTGCCTCATGGGGATGGTTCATAAAGCGCCAGAATTCAACTTTAACGAATGACCAATGACGAACGACGGAAAGGTGGTAAATATTCAGGGTCTTTCATTCTAATTGACCGGGTTGAACTCGCCGGCTCCGCTGGCGTCAAGTTCGGTGGGCAGGGTGGAAGGAGATGAAGAGCAGATGCAGTCAACCGTGTTGCTAAATTCTGGGGCGGCGGCCCGGCCGTTGATTTGGGCGCGGGCAACATAACGAATACCGTATTGTTCTGTAGCGGAGACGGAAGCCGGACATAGCCTTTGTTCTAAATTGGTCACCACTGCCGCTCCCTGGGCTTCGTTAACGCCAAGGCCAAGGGGAGGTACAGGTTGGGGAGATACCCGTTCCCAATTCCAGGTCATATAACAATGGCCTTTCCAGCCAAATATATTATCCACAATGGGGCAATATTCGGCGTAGGTTCTTCTATAGAGTTCGGCCACTAAAGTGACCTGATCCACATCTTGGTTGTAGTGATTCCATTCCACTCTGACCGAATTTGTGGGCACATATGCAGCTGAAATTTTAGTGGCACAACTGGCGGCGATGATGTCCAGCCGGAATTGTTCGCCATCAGGCGGAATCACCTCTACAAATACTTGCGCGGGAACGGTGCAGGAGCCATTGTCGGCGTACAGGGTTACTACGTGCCGGCCAAGCGTTTTGGGGGTAAAACTGATCCGCCCGCTTGGATCTGGCGTGGAAGTGGATTGGATATTTCCGGTGGGATCCTCGATAACAATGTCAAAGTTGGTGGCATTGGTCACGTTATATTCTAAGGTAATGGCATCGCCAAGTTTGCCGATGACACTGACCGGGTCATCGGGTTTATAGACATTCCCCACCCCCAAAATTTCAAATTTGTTAATGGCCGGCGCGCCATAAACCCCGTGTTGGCACTCGCGCACAACCTCAAAGGTGACACCCACAATAGGCCCAAAATAAACGCCATGCGGATTGCGCATCCGCCAGTAACTCTGGTGGATACCCGGCGTGACGGGAACATTGAGCAGCACTTCTAATACGGCAGTTTGGTTGGGTTTGCCTTCCGGCACAACCAGGCGGTTTTGATCAACCAGAGCATTGCGCCGGCCAGGGTCGGTAGGAAACAACGACTCAAAGGCAACACCGCCGGAACCCATCGCCCGTCCCCCATAAAAAGCCAATTCATAGCCGGGACCCCAGGTGCAGGTGCCAATATTTTGCAGCCGCCAGCCTCTATGAACCGTTGTCCCGCCCACGGCTCTGGCCGGCACATCGTCGGGTTCGATAACCATCACCCGGCGGCTGGTATCGGCACTGTATACGCCAATGGATTGGGCTGCATCACACACGGGCGGGCCAAAACTGGGTAGCTCGGTCTGGGTAGGGCCATAAGGCACGCCGGGCGCAGGAGGTGGAGGGGGGTAATGCCGCTCCGGTGTAGCCTCGGTGGTTGGCTCTAATTCTGCCGAAACAACGGCAATTTGAGCATCGGCAATTTCTGACACAGGGGTAAGGCCGGGTTGCGGGGTGGGGGTGGGTGGCGGAAATTCCTGCCCTGGTTCCACCTCTGTGGTCGGCTGTTCTCCGGCCGCAGCTACAGCCGCCACAGCTACAGCTTGACTCTCTAGCACTTGAATTGAAGTTGTTAACGTTTTTGGGGGTTGATCATTGGTATAAAAAGTTTTTAGGGTAATGAGGTGTTCCCCCGCTTGTTGAGGAATCCATTCTTGGGTGACAACCCCATTTTCGGGAACATCGGAGCGCAAGAGGTCGCCGCTTGCCTGGCCCGGCTTTTGCACATGCAGTTCAACTCTGGAAATGTTTTGCCCCGAATGACTACTTTGGATTTGCACCGGGCTATAGCGCAAAACCTTGACCATTGTTTCACCGGCAACAGGGACAGGGGCAAGAATAGCGGGACTGGGGGGACCAACGGGTGTTTCCTGGCTTCCGCCAATGCTGATCGTATCGCAGGCGCTCATCAGTAAGATGACGAGTAGCGCTATCAATAGTAGGGTCAGTATCACGCTAAGTTTAGAAGATTTCTTAACCACCTGGAGTCTCCTTACCAAATAAACCTCTGTCTGGGTGATCGCAATTTATTCAACATCAAAACTGATAATATCCGACTCTGCCGATTCGCCCAGGCGATTATAACCTTTCACCTGAATAACATAATGCCCGCTTTGGGTGGGAATAAAGGTCTGGTTAACCGTAAACGAGGTTTGGGCAAAAGGCGCCTGATCGGCGCGAATGAGCAGGTTGGTTTCGCCCGAGGGCAGTTGGAGCGCATATAATTCCACATGAGAAACACCCACCCCGGCTTCGGTCCGGGATCTGACCGCGACCGGCTTCCGATCCAGGGGTAAGGGGTGTTCCGGCTCTTTGACCAGAAGCCAGGTGCGGACTCCGGCTGAAGGCGTTGTTTCAGCCTGGGAATCTGTACAGGCTGTTATCAAAACAGCAAATAGCAATAAAATCAAGATGAGCCACAATTGGAGCAGAAGTTTTTTCACCGGCATATCTCATCACTCCGGTTACAATACAGAATATGGAATACATCATTCGTAGAATTTTGTAGTTAAAAGCTTTTTATAACCTCAACTACCCTAAATCATTCTACTCTTATTATAATATGTAAAATGAATATGTAAAGCTAATTATAACATAAGAGTCTCAAATTGGGGAGTCAAGGATGGCAAGATTTTAAAAGCAAATTCAGCAATAACCACGTTTTGCAAAGAAAATAAAAAGGGTGTGTTTTGCTTCAGCCATAAAACACACCCCCACTATTTTGAGGAACGGCTTACAAATTATTGGGCCGTGATTTCTGGAAAAACGCCTGAAGCCACGTAATAGGCGTCAGGATGAGCTTGATAAAATTCCAGCCAGGTTTTGATAGCCCCTGGCGCGGCCTGGATGCGGGGGATGTGGCGCGGGTCAAACGCGCCGGTATAAGGCGAGGGGACAGGCTGATTGCTATTGGTGGCCACCGCATTATAATTTTGAAGCAGGTTATTATAAAATTTTTGTCTGGCCAGATTCCGGGAGCGGGATCCCTGTTCCAGGGGGAAAGCCAGCGAGTCAACTTGATAATCAGGAAGGGTGGCTTCAATCAGGGCTTGGTTGCGGTCCAGTTGGCGTCGAAAATCCTGAAAAGAGGTGGTAGCCAGGCCAGGCTGCGGGGGAATATAATGACCCACCTCCATGCCCCACTCCACCAAAGTTTGCAGCTTTTGTTGGGCAAATTCCGGCTGGCCAAAAAGTTGGTCAGTTGCGTCGTTGGCTTGAGGGTTGACAAAAAAGGTGGCCCGCAGTGGCCAATCCGCCGGATGCGCCAGATGAAAATCATAAAGCACTCCTAACGCCGATTGGGGATCGAGCGCGCCATCGGCCAGCAGGCGGTACTGGCCGGCCTGGACGCCGTCAAAGGTCAACACCACCGGGCGTTTGCCGGCGGGAACGTAATGCAAATTGCGCTCCAGTAAGGCCCCGGCCTGGATGGGCGGCAAGGCGCTCTGTTCGAGGCGGTCGTCAATATCCCGGCGAAACTTCCAGTTGCCCACCGCCAGATCGCGCAAATTAACGGGGTAATAACCGGCAGCCCACAACTGTTCCAGGTCTTGCCGAAAGCCGGTCAGGCTGCGCGTCCTTTCAGTTTCTGCCCCCGCTTCGCCGGTGAAATCTTGATAGCGTAAAATCATAATCTGGCCGTTTTCATTGGGCGGGTAGAGCGCGTCGGCGGTGACCAGGGCGGCAGGGGTGTACTTGATGCGCGGGTCCCACAGCATCCAGCCGCCGCCGCCGGTATCGTAGGCGGCAAACATCTGCTCCCGCACCTCGTCGGGGGTGAAAATGCGCCGGTCAAATCCATAGTCGGGAAAATCTTGCAGCCAGGGCCGGACCACAATATTGGGGTTAGTTGCCTTAACTCTGGGGATAACGCGAAGCATGCTCTCGTACACAATCTCGTAGGGAAAGTCAACGGCAAACTCGTAGCCGGGCATGCCGTCCAGGCCGTGGTCAAAAGTAGAGGGATAAAGCATGGGCGATAACACGTCAAGATAGCGGGCCATCTGCGCCAAATCCTGGCCAATGCGAAAGTCGCCTTTGTGCCAGGTGGTATAGCCAAAAACATCAACCGCCAGTTTGACCGGATAAGGTGCTAAGGCGGCTTCTGCTGTGGCCAGAAAACCGTTGATGGCTTTGGTGCGGGCTTCCGGGGTGTCGGCCGGTTGGGAGTAACTAATCTGGCTGATGGAGCCGTCGGTGGGGAAGCGCACGTAATCAAATTGAATCTCGTCAAAGCCGCGTTGGGCCGCTTCAACCGCCAGGGCCACGTTGTAGTCCCACACTTCTTGATGAAAGGCTTCCAGCCAGGGCAGGTCTTCTCGATCCAGCCACAACTGGCCAGAGGCATCCTTCACGGCCCATTCGGGATGGGCGCGGGCCAGGTAATTATCTTTGAACACCACAATCCGGGCAATGGCGTAGATGTTGCGCTCATCCAAATATTGCATGAGCGCAGGCCAGTCTCTCAGGGTGGGCGCGTTGTTGGCCCCAATGGCGGTGGCGGTGATAACGTCGCTGGGGTAAGTCAGCACACCCAAATCACCCTTGATGTCAATGACCACGGCATTGAGTTCGGTTTTTTCAATCAGGTCAAAGGCATGCGAGCGCAAACCCTCGTGGCCAATGGCGTGGTAAGTAAGGTACAGCCCTTTAATATAGGTAGAAGGCAGGGTATGGGTGGGTGAAAGAGAGGCGGCGGCAGTGATTTTTGGGGAGAGGGCGTCTGTTTGGTTAACGGGCGGCAGCGGCGTATCGGCCTGGATTGACGGCGGCCAGAACAGAATAAACAGGCTAAAAATTAACAGAAAAACGTTCGCAATAACCAGACGGCTAATGGTTGGCATAGTTACCTTTCCGGGGTTAAAGAATACTTTGGCAGCGGGTAATTCCTCAATGAATGATTATACTCAGTAGAAATAGAAACCTTTGCTGTTACCTGGGCCTTTGCCGCACGTATTTTACCAGATGAATTAATATTGCCTAAATTCCCGGTCTTGTTCTGACCTGTTCACCCATTTGCCCTTCCCATCAGGTGTTTTATAATGACGCCCAATCTGATCATCTGTTAAAAGGGGCAGCCGTGGACATTTTGAATGAAATATTACGCGCCGAAACGCGCATTCGAGCCTATACGCGGGAAACCATGCTGGCCTATTCCCCTTACCTTAGCCAGCTGGGCCGGGCCAAGGTTTACTGCAAATTGGAAAATCTGCAATATACCGGCTCTTTCAAGGCGCGGGGCGCGATGAACAAGGTTCTCTCCTTAACGGCGGCGGCACGAGAACGGGGGGTGGTGACGGCTTCCACGGGCAATCACGGCGCAGCGGTGGCCCGTAGCGCGCAGACGGTCCACGCTACCGGGCTGGTTTTTGTTCCAGAAAACGCCAGCCCGGTTAAAGTCCAGGCCATTGAGCGGCTTGGCGCCACTGTGCGTTATTACGGCCAGGATTGTATGGAAACCGAATATTACGCGCGCCAATTTGCGGTTGAGCATGAGCTGGTTTACGTGCCGCCCTACAACGACGCGCAAGTGATCGGTGGACAGGGGACCATTGGCCTTGAGTTGACCCGCCAGCTTGAGCGGATAGGCGCGGTGTTTGTTTCCCTGGGTGGGGGAGGGTTGATTTCCGGCATTGCCGGCTATCTCAAAGCTGTTCAGCCCGATGTGCAAATCATTGCTTGTTCGCCTGAAAATTCGCAGGTCATGATTCAATCGGTGCAGGCGGGTAAAATAATGGATGTGCCCTCGCGGCCTACCCTGTCCGATGGGACGGCGGGGGGAGTGGAGGCCGGCTCGATCACATTTGAGTTATGCCAGGAGTTGGTGGATGAATATGTGACGGTTACGGAAGCTGAGATCAAGGAAAGTTTACGGCTGTTTATAGAAACAGAACACATGCTCATCGAAGGGGCGGCGGCGGTTGCGGTGGCGGCCTATGTAAAAACCCGCCACCGATGGGCCGGTCAAAATGTGGTTATTGTAATTTGCGGCGGAAATATCAGCCTGGAAATGCTGAAACAGGTTCTGTTAGATTGAGTTTTTATTGAGGGTTCGTAACTGCTCAGGCATGTCATTTCGACCGAAGGGAGAAATCTTCTTGAAGCCGTCCCTTGAATAAGGAGATTTCTCGGCCTACGGCCTCGAAATGACATGGGGCTGAAGTAGTAACGCGGGTTCGTTTTTCAGGCAATAATGGCCACTGCGTCAAGAATCGGCAGGGCCAAGGCGCGATTACCCTCAATCAAGATACTTTTTTCGGCTTCATCTCGACGGATACCTTTGGTGAACAAGCGCCAGGTAAACTCCTGGTCCATGGTAACCAGAGTGTTGAAATTTTCAGCCTGCCCCTGGTAGAGTCCCCAGCCTTCGTCTTCTTTCAGCAGAAGCCAGGTTCCCCCGGCTTCGCCGGAAATGACCACCTTTATCACTGCCCCTTTGGGGGCCGCAATGGTGCGGTAGGTATGGGGCAAAGCTCGCCCAAAGGTAGCCAACACCGGCCCAAAGAAGGATGGTTCCTTGAGACCGGGTTGATGCACCGCCTCTCGAATATGCTGGTGGTGCATCCAGCGCTCCGTGTACTCCCGGGCTACGTCCAGCCAGATGGGGGCCAGATGGGGGCCGGCCCAACTCACAGGCGACCCCAAAGCAAATAGATCAAGCGAACGGAGGCGTTGGTAAACTTTTTGGCCGGTAAAGGCCAAGAGTTCGACCAACAGGCCGGTGCTCATGCGCCGCATGGCCTGCACCCATAATTTGTTATTGTGGTTGATAAAGGCCACTAAATCCTGCCAACTCTCTACTCCCGCTATCGGCTTAAATTTAAAGTCGGGCGCTCTGGAAAGCAGGCCGATGTCGTCCCCTAACAAGTGCAGAGCCACATCCTTCACCGACCAACCGGCGCAGGCAGTGGGTCTGTTCCACTCTTCAGGCGACAATCGGGCCAGGAGGGTCAGCAAGTGGTCTCTTTCTCGGGGAAAGAGTTCTACCACCAAAATCGGTTCAACGGGCTTTAGGCTATCTCTTTTCAAAAATTAACTGTCCTCATCTGTTTGCAAATCCGGCAAAAACTCTCGCAGGGCCGCCGCGCTAATTGGCCCCTGCCGCAGCAGGCGGGGCGGCGTGCGGCTCAGGTCAATGATGGTAGAGGGCCGGGCGGCAGGGCTGGGACCGCCATCCAGCACCAGCGGCAGGCTTTCTCCCAACTGTTCGGCCACGCCCTGGGCCGTGACCGGGGTAGGCCGGCCCGACAGGTTGGCGCTGGTAACGGCCAGGGGACGGCCCAGCCGGATGACCAATTCCAGGCACACCGGATGGTCGGGGATGCGAACGGCCACAGTCTCTTGCCCGGCGGTCACGTCGCGGGGCAGGGCGGGATTTTTAGGCAGCACCACGGTCAGCGCGCCCGGCCAAAACTTTTGCAGCAAGGGCCAGGCCCGGTTGGGCACAGCGCGGGCCACCAGGTTGAGGTCGTCAATTTGGTAAATGAACACCGGCAGCGATTTGTGTTGGGGCCGCTGTTTGACGGTAAAAATCTGGCGCACGGCAAAACGTTCAAAAGCATTGGCCCCCACTCCGTAAACGGTATCGGTGGGAAAAGCAACCACCCCTCCTTCTTGCAGCAGGCGGCGGGCCAGCCTGATGGCTTTGGGCGAAGCAGCGGATAAGATCTGGCTCATTTCATTGTTCCCCCAGTATAAAACGTTCAATGGCCCAGGCCGCGCCTTCTGCCTGCACCGACGGCGCAATGTAATCGGCGGCGGCTTTGGCCCCGGGGCTGGCGTTGCCCATAGCCACACCCAGGCCGGCCCAGGCAATCATCTCCACGTCGTTGTCCTGATCGCCAATGGCCATCACCTGGCTTTGGGGAATATGGTAATAAGTGGCCAGCCGGGCCAGGGCCTTTCCCTTGGATACGTTGGGCGACGTGACCTCGATCACGTAATCCAGGGAGCGAAACACGCTCACGTTGTCGCCCAACTCCGCCCGTAATTGAGCCGTCATGGCTTCGGCTTCCGCGGCGGGATGGATAATCATGCCTTTAACGGGAGCAGACGTTGTTGCCTCTTTAAGATCGGCTACCTGCTCCAAAAGCGCCCCGGTCTGGTTGAACATCGTCCGGCTCTGGGCCGTCACTTTTTCGGCATAAACTTTACCATCATAGTAAAGATTTAGGGCCAGATCATAAAACCGGGCCAGGTCAATCAGTTGGTGGGCCAGGGGCAGGGGCAGGCCTTCACCGGCAATGGTTTCATCGGTTTGGGGATTGTAAGTCAAGGCTCCCTGAAAACAAATAACCGGCGTGGTCAGGCCCAGCATACGCACAAATTTTTGAGTGACCCTGTACTCACGCCCGGTGGCAATAACCACGTATACGCCCTGCTCAGTCGCCGCCCTAACGGCGGCTAACGTGCGGGGGGGAATGGTATTCAAATCGGCGACCAGCGTGCCGTCCAAGTCTGAGGCCAAGAGTTTAACCGGCATAAGATTCAATAAACAAATAGCAACAAATAATAAAATAGGTTCTTCCAGAATTTCCGTGGTGTAGGGGCAGGTCTTGTGCCTGCCCAGGGCGACCACAAGGATTCGCCCCTACATATTGGGGT
>JAFGDY010000146.1 GCA_016931895.1 Anaerolineae bacterium | reverse complement strand
TCATCACATCCTCCCAAAGATAATGCTTGATATCCAAGCTACTCCTGCAGCTTGTACACTTTCACCTGATAGGGGGTGTCGTATTGCGGCACCCAGAAAAACAGTTCCCAATCAATCACATCCTCGACGATGGCGCTGTAGGGCAACTCAGAACCCGGCCCCTGGCTGCCGACGAAATCGAGGTGTTTGTAAAACCAGAGGACGGTGTCGCCATCAACCTCGTTAGAAGACCACTCGAAGCGATAAGTGCCTCCCTGGGGCGCTTTCCACTGCAAGGCCGCGTCGCCCCGCGAGCGTATATCAACCTTCATCCGGTCCCGGCAAATCTCCAGGGTCATTTCGTTGGGGGCGTGGTAACACTCCGGCCCTTCGGCCATGTCCTGCCAGATGAAATTGTTGCGGCCTTTTGACCACAAATACCACCATTTCCGGCTCTGAATGGGACCGGGAAAATCGGCGGCGGAATCGGCCACCAGCACCCACTGCCGACTGGGAGTAGGCGTGGCCGGTGGGGGAGTAGGCGTGGCCGGGATAGGTGTGGCTGTGTGGGTAGGGGTGGGGGTTTTGGTCGGCACCAGGGTATCGCCGGTTTGCCCGGCCGTGTCGGCCTTGCGAGTGGCTGTAACAGTTGGGGTTGACCTCAAAGTAACAGAGTCCGGCCCACTAGGCCACCAATTGTTAACCACGCCCTCGCCCAACGGTTGCGTTGCCAAACTCTCCAGAGATAAGATATACATGGCCGGGTGGCCATCAGCCTCACGGACGGTGTAGGCCAATTGAGTGTTGTCGGGGGAGAAAACAGCATTAATCACCCGGTCAATTTCGGCCACAACCTTGCCATTGGCGGTGTTGACGATGAATAAAGTTCTTTGATCCGGCATTTTGATGTCTTCGGCCTCTACCGAGTTGTACACCAGGGCATACCGGCTGTCAGCAGAGAAGCTAAAACTCAGGCTTCCACCACCTTGGAGTATCGTCCAGCTATCATCGCTGGTCAGGCGGCGTAACTCGGCTTTGTGGCTAGGCTCTTGCTCCTGATTCTTTTGCGCTCCCTCAGGGATCTCGATTAAGATAAATTGGCCGTTTGGGGCCAATTCGCCGCTCACCCAATCCTGAGCAGTTACCAGCTTTAGGGCCTTGCTGCCATCGAATTCGGCCATAAATAAATGGTAATCAGAGCCATTGTCGTCAAGGTCGGTATAAACAAGATGCTCCCCATCGCTGGCAATATCGGAAGTGTAAATACCTTCAGGTAGTTGAAACGGTTCAAGAGCCAGGTTGTCGGCCTGCCCTAGATAATATTGGGTATCACCGCTGGGAGGATTCACGCTCACTAACAGCCGGCCGTCGTCGAAAAAGTTAAAATTGACCCATTCTCCCCGCTTAACCTGCGTCGTGGCGATGGTTTCGCGGTCAAAGACATACAAGGCTTCTTGGCCCTTTTCTCCCAGTTCGGTGGCGGTAAAGAAGATGTACCGCCCGGTGGGATCGAATTCAGCCCAGATAGTCGGACTATTCTTGACCAGGACAAAGACCCGCCCATTCGGCTCAATGGCGTACAGATTGGACCAGCCCTGTAAGGAACCTAACCGGAGCAGAGCGGCTCCGTCTATAGCGCGTTGGAAATAGGCCGAGGCGATCCCGGCGCAAATCGGCGTTGCCTGAGAGCCATCGGCGGCCAAACTGGCCAGGGTCAAGTTGTCTTTATTCCAATAGGTATAACTCAGCACCCCGACTCGGTCCAGGGAAGTTAGGGCTTCAAGCTGACAGCCAGACGGCAACACGCCCAATTCTTGGCCGACCTCGGTGACGAAGGGGTAGGCTGCCTTCTCATTCACCGAGAAAGGTAGAGAGGGAACATCCGGCACCTGTAACCTCCACGGCTGGTTTATCACCTCCTGCTTGACCAGAAAGGCCAGGCGGTGATTGGCAGGCTTCAAAATATAGTCACAATCTTCGACGCAAACGTAATTATTAGTGATGAAGCCGCCGATACCGATAGGAGTCAAAATCTGTCCATCTGCACTGATAGCGGTAATGGCTTGCGAGGGTACTCCGGCTACTGGTGAGGCCGGGTCCAAGCTTCTGAAATTGAAATCAATCACCAGAAAGGCATAGCCGGCTTGTTTGGGGGTGTAGGTTGTCTTATCAAGGAAACCTCCGGTGGTCAACTTTGTTTCTTGGCGGGCGTCGGTAAGCGTGACCTGCCAGCGACCGCCGCTAATTGGCACGCCTAAGCCCGCAATGGGGGTGGCGGTAGGAATAGGGGTCGGTGTTGGCGTGTTTGTGGGAGTAAGTGTCGGCGTGGGCGGCGGTGGAGTTGATGTAACGGTTGATGCTAGCGCTGGGGTCTGGGTGGTTTGGGTAACTTCAATCTGAATCGCGACTTCTGTGGTTGTAACATTACGCTCAGTCTCAGATGAGCCGCAAGCGCTCAAGATGATGCTTGTCAATAGACAAATCCAGACAAAAAATGATACTCTTTTCATTTCTTAAATCTCCTTTCTGCTAATTTGTTTCAACCTACTTCATGGATGATCGCACTACACTCGTTGAGTCATCCGACCTGGACTGTTGTGCGGATACTCGAAAGGTAGATGGTGAGTCAGGCTGAGTTTGGGGAGACTGCCCTGATAGCCAGCCCAGCAATATTGTTGCCCCAATCCAGACCAAAATGGTAATCGTACCACTCGCTTCGAACCGTTGACCAAATTCTGCCAATTCACGCCCATAGGTGCTTGGTTGGACCAAATATTCTGTGGGCAGAGAAAATATCAGCCAGAGTTTGTAGGCGCTATCCACCATTATCGCGGCTATTAGGCCGGTTACAGCAGCGCCCAGCCAGCGTAGCCAGCCCGGCGCTTTTTTGACAGGCTGATGACGCCAGAAACGCCACCCTCGTTCCAGCCCGTAGGCAGTTCCCAGAATAACTGGCCATAAGGCAAGATTGATAATGCTGCTAAATTTCTCACCATCAATTGCCATCTGCAGGATTGAAATCTGACCTCCCTGGTCTGTATCTTCAGATACATGTGTTGAAGATAATGGTATAACAGCAACCATAACCACACCTATTAACACAAATGAGACAAGATAACCAATTACCACAAAAACGATCATTCGAAGAAAGGTTTTCATTTGAATCCTCCTTATGTTTGATGACAACTACCCCTACAATATCAGGAAAGTTCTAAATTATCTCGTCGACAAAAGCCCCAAATTTACTCCAAATTCCCCCAATTTTTATTAACGGAAAACAGATGGTTTTTTTTCTTGCTATACTTAAGGAAAAATATTACAATGTATTCAGCAGAAATTGGGGAAGAGAAAAGGTGGGAAGTTCAAAGGATGTTTGTGTGCAGTTTGGCTCTGTCGGAGGAGCCGATAAGATGACAACCATGTCAAATTGGCCTCACGTCGTTCTCTCCGGCCAAATTGCTGGTTTGATCGAGATTAGCCGGTTAAAATAGATTTTTTGAGCGCCTTTTTTAAGGCGCTTTTTTGTTGCCAATGAAATGGATCATATTCGAACCCAGGTGATTTTCTCTGGTGAAATGCCTGGCGATTGGCTATCTAGAAATCAGGAGAATGCCAATGACGCCGCAGCAAATTGGCCGCTACGAAATCTTAAAGCTGTTGGGGCGGGGAGCAATGGGCGAGGTTTACCGCGCCTATGATCCTCAACTTAACCGCAAAGTCGCGCTAAAACTCATTACCCCGCCAGATTCAGCCAGTAGCAACGAATGGCGACGACGCTTTCAACGCGAAGTGCAAACTGCTGCTCAACTCAATCATCCCCATATCGTCACTGTTTATGACGTTGATTTGGATTACGAGCCACCTTACGTAGTCATGGAATTGCTCACAGGCGATACCTTGACAGAGTATCTGCAACAGAAGCCTCTGCCCTGGCAAGAAATTCTGACTCTGCTTCATCCTCTGGGCCAGGCTCTGGCTTATGCGCACCAAGCCGGAATCATTCACCGTGATGTAAAACCGGCTAATGTGATGTTTACCGGGGATAGGATTCTGAAGTTGGTAGATTTTGGTCTGGCTCGCTGGCAAGGCGGGGAACAGGTAACTCAGACCGGCGTCTTGGTCGGCACTCCGGTCTATATGTCGCCGGAACAAGCCAGGGGAGAAATTGTAGATGCCCGGACTGATATTTTTTCCCTGGGGATTATTCTCCTGGAGATGATTACTGGGCACAATCCACTGGATCAAGGTTCAGTGACTTCGACGATTGCTGAACTTTGTTCTGATACACCCGTTGATTTGACGTTACTAAATGAGAAAGTGCCACAGACAGTCACCCGCCTAATTACACGGGCTGTGGCCAAACATCGAGAACAGCGTTATGCGACCACTGAAGCGTTACTGACTGATCTTGTTAGTAGTCTGGATGATCAAGCTACTGTCTCAATTGTCCCTCCTCAGGCCAGCAAACCCTCTGCTGGCCTGACTATCCACACGAGGGATCAGACACGCTTACCTCCTGAGGTGGAAACGGTGCTTCGGACGATGTTCAGCGACTATGGTTGGCTTGAGATCGAAGCTGAATTTGGTTGTGGGCTGGGTGGTTGTCGTGTCTTCCGGGTGCGCCCGGTTGAAACCAGGGATAAGGTTCACCTGCCCTTAGCTGTCAAGATAGGACCCATCAGTTTAATTCATCAGGAGTGGCAGGCTTATCAAACCTGGGTCAAAGATACGCTACCGGAAATCGCCCGACTTGAGTCGCCGCCCACTTTTCCCTCTGGCAGCTTATGGGGTGGCCTGCGTTATACCCTGGTTGGCAGCGGCACTTTTGCCGTAGAGAGCTTGCACGACTACTATTTCCAGGCCAATTCCGGCGATCTGACCTGGGTGCTAAAAAACCGTCTCTTCAAGATCATGGGTGATAACTGGTGGCGGTTTCATCGAGCCGCTCGTCTTAGATTGCAAGCGGAGTACGACGCTTTATTACCTGTCAATTTGCTAATTAGACCCACGGACTCATCTCCTGCTGATGACTCGATTTCCATCGAGCCAGGTCACCTCCCCTCGTCTCATATCATCGACAAAGGTCACGTCCATCTTCGCGGATTTGTTGTCACCGAGATAGATGATGACCACAATCAGGTGACACTCAACGTACCCCCCAGGCCAACAACAGGTCAGCTATCGGATTCTTACCGCCTACGTCTGATGGATGTACCAGACATTGACCGCTACCAGGTGGGCCAGGTGGTTGACTCGCTTCATGGGATAATCGAAGCCTCTCGCCACAACTTGCTGATAGAGCAGACCCGTCACGTGATGGGCCAGACCTTTGACCTGTCCGCTGAACAATTAACATTGTCAACTGGCCAAACCACTTTGCCCTCTGTCTCCCTGCCAAATCCTTTGCTGGCTTATCCAAAAATTCTCAACACTTTCTTGACCGTCCATACTTCGACCATTCACGGTGATCTGAACCTGGAAAATGTGCTGGTAGACCCGGACACCCGCCAACCCAGCTTGATCGATTTTGCCACTGTCTGCCAGGGTCACGTTCTGCACGACTTGTTGCACCTGGAAACAGCCATCGTGACCAAGCTTATCCCTCCAACTCTGGCTGAAACTGGGTTAGAGCCGGAAACAATTTACGTTCTTTACCAACAGTTGCATAATGCTACCTTCCATCCTGATCGATTTGCTTCGCTTAAACCACTTCATCCTAGCCTGGAAAAGCCCCTGGCCATGCTGGGTGCCATTCGTGAGATGGCCTGCGAATGTCTCTTTAGTACTGCGGATTGGACAGAATATTACTTTGGTCTGAGTCTTTACCTGCTCGGTGCTTTGAAATTTGAAGACCTGGATGAGTTGCCGGAAGCTCCTAGACCCAAACAGGTTGCATTCTGGGGTGCGGCAACGTCGATACATTTGCAGGAAAAATCACAAGGAGACGAGCCTATGCCCCAATCAACTCAATTTTTCATTTCTTATAAACAGCAAACTGATTCTGACCGGGAATTGGCAACCTATTTGCATCAATTCCTGACTACCCAAGGCCACGCCGTTTTCATTGACCGTACATTGCGTACGGGTGATGACTGGTTGGAACAAATTGATCAGCAAATTAAAACCAGTGATTTTCTAATAGTGTTGCTATCAAAGGAGTCGGCTAATAGTGAAATGGTGCAAGCCGAAATCCGGCGCGCCTATGAGTATCGAAAGTTACAAGGTAAACCTCACGCGCTTCCGGTGCGGATGGCTTATGAGGAGTTATTACCCTACTCCATTGATTTCTTTTTGGACCCGCTGCAATACGTCCTATGGCAAAACGAAGCAGACAACGAGCGGGTTGGTCATGATATTCTGGCCGCCATCGAAGGCCGGTTACCGCCGCAAGTGCCGATTAAAACCAAACCTATGTCTGAAGGTCTTATCATCTCTGAAGATGGACGACCCACTATCAATGAGGAGACTCTGCCGCCGCCGCTACCCCAGTTCGACCCACGTTTTCTTGAAGCATTGGAAGCGCCAGGTCAGGTGATAAAATTGCGTGATAAGTTCTATATTGAGCGGGGAGCAGACGCCCGGCTTAAGCAACTCATGTTATCAGGAACCGCCATCGCTATTCGCGCTCCTCGCCAAACAGGCAAAACTTCTTTGTTAATGCGGGGTCTCCATTATGCTTATGAGCAAGGAGCTAAAGTTATATCGCTTGATTTTCAGGGTTTTGGCCATGACTCGTTGGCCTCGCCCGATATTTTTTTGTATGAACTGGCCGGGTTAATCTGCCATGAGCTTCGTCTTGACGAAACCAGCCTGGAAAAGGCGTGGCATGGTTCTCAGAGACCAGAGAAGAAACTGACATATTTCCTGGAAGATTATGTTCTGCGCGAATCCGATGCCCCGGTCATTCTGGCTATGGATGAAGCCGACTATTTGTTGCAAACCTCCTTCTATCAAGATTTTTTTGGCTTGATTCGCCTGTGGCACAACCGGCGGGCTTCTCATGCTCGCTATGGCTGGGACAGGCTCAACATTGTATTGGTCATCGCCACCGAGCCGTATCTCATCATTGCTGATGCCCATCGCTCGCCTTTCAATGTGGGATACACCCTTGAACTGGAGGATTTTAACGAAACCCAGGTTAGAGACCTTAACCAACGACACGACTCGCCTGTGCAGGAGTATAACTTTGGCGATTTTATAAAATTGCTGAACGGCCATCCCTACCTCACCCGCCAGGCGTTATATATCCTGGCCACAGAAAAGGTGAGTTGGACCGACCTGACGCGCATGGCGACCGCTGACCAGGGCCCCTTTGGCGACCACCTCCGGCGTTATCACTGGCTGCTGCGTAATGAACCTGATTTGAAAGCAGCCCTCAAACAAGTTATTCAGCTTGGTCGTTGCGACGACCAGATGGCTCGCTTCCGCCTCTTGCGGGCCGGGTTGGTGAAGGGGAGCGGCGAGGTCTATACCTGCCGTTGTGACCTCTATCGGCTGTACTTTCAGGACAAACTGTAATGAGCGTAGACTCAAACCCCTCAAAATTTTTTTTCGCCGGCGGCACTTTGAGAGCTGATGCTCCTTCTTATGTTAAACGCCCGGCCGATAATCAATTGTTCTACCTGGCGCAGGCTGGCGAGTTTTGCTATGTTCTCACCCCTCGCCAAATGGGCAAATCCAGCCTGATGAGTCGCACGGCTAATCTCTTACGCGCCGAAGGAATCCGCGTAGCCATTATTGATTTATCTGAGATTGGCGCAGTTACCACTGCTGACCAGTGGTATTTTGGACTGATTACCAGCCTACAAAAGGGGCTAGAATCTGCGATTACCCCAAACACCTGGTGGGCAGAGAAAGCTAATCTGAGTCCGGTACACCGCTTTACTGAATTTTTACGATACATCATTCTGGCGGAACCTGACCTGAAGTTCGTCATTTTTATTGACGAGATTGATACCACGCTCAAGTTAGATTTCTCCGACGATTTTTTTGCAGCTATCCGGGCTATCTACAACAAACGCGCCGATGACCCGGAGTACAATCGCTTGACCTTTGTGTTTTTGGGCGTGGCTGCTCCATCCGACTTAATGAAAGACCAAACTCGCACGCCTTTCAATATCGGCCAGGGGATAGACTTGCGCGAGTTCAGCCGAGAAGACGCCCAGGTGCTCCAACAAGGACTGGCAGCCATTTTCCCAAGCCAGGGCGAGACCATTTTTAACCGCATTTTTTATTGGACAAATGGCTACCCTTACTTGACTCAGAAGTTATGTTTAGCCGTAGCCGAAACGGGAGATGGGTATTGGGGTAATGAGCAGGTGGATGAATTGGTTAAAAAGCTTTTTCTCTCGGAAGAGGCGCGTCGCAAAGAAACCCACCTGGGACCTATCCGGGCCAGCATCAGTAACAGCCTAAGCCGGCGCCAACTGTTAACACTCTATCATCAAATCTACCAGAGAGAGGTGGTGCCAGAAGATGAACGGTCGCCCCTACAAAATCAGTTAAAGCTGATTGGCCTGGTGCGAACCGAACGGAATATTTTGCAAGTACGTAATGAAATTTACCGCCGGGTTTTTGACCAGGCTTGGATCAAAGCCAGTATGCCGGTTGACTGGACCCGGCGTATTGCTATCGCCGCCGTCCTACTCGTTGTAATTCTGGTTTCAGCTTTTGGTTTTTATATCTGGCAACAAGAACAACGGGCTAATGAAATCCTGGCTAACACCTACGAGGAGGATTTCACGAATACGACCAACCCAACTTTACGTCTTGACAACTTGGCTAACCTGTTTGGTTTGGAGGGATATGATGACAAGGCGCGCGTATTATTCACTGGCCTCCCCCCCGACGAGCAGATTGCGCTTTTCACTGGCGCAACCCCTGAGTTACAGCCACAGGTGAGAACGGTGATTAAAGGGGTATATACTGAACTGGGTAATACAGAGGAGAGCAATCTTTTGCTGACTGCCATGCGATCAGCTCTTGAATCGTCTGAAGAACCAGCCAGTGTGATTTTAGTCAATGAAATTGCCCGCTGGTTAGATGGCCGGGCTGCTGTCGCTGGACAAAAGTATGAAGAGGCAAGGCTGGCTTATAAATCCGCTATTGACCTGAATGATAAGAACCCCGCTACTTACTTTGAACGAGCGCTGGTTTTGGTTGCTATGGCCAATTACGAGGATGCCCTGGCCGATTTTGAAGTTGGACTGAATTTGGATAAAAACAGACAAGAACAGATACAACGAGCCTTACTTGACAATCCTCAACTCTATGAAATCTTATGGAAGGAAAAGGAAGCCCATCCTGCCCTCATCGCCCTCGTCCCCACTCCGACTCATACCTCTATGCCGGCTGCCATTTCGACCCCTGTCCCACCCACAACCACCTCCAGTCCAACCAGCACATCCAGCCCGACTGTTACCCCCACCTGGACCAGTACTCCCTCTCCAACTGTCAACCCCACCCCGGTTCCACCAACGGCTACTTTTACGCCAACCCCTACTCCTACGCCGTTGGTTGAAACTGATGCGCCCATTGCCTATATTGGCCCCCAAGAAGTTATTGATGTAGACATTAATCCAGGTAATCCCCAGGAAGTTTTTGTCGTGGTGAAAGGGGATGGGATTTACAAGAGTAGCCATGGTGGCGATGGTCCCTGGGGCAAATTGAAGGTAAACGCTTCAGGCGTAACCGCCTTCGTTATTGACCCTCACAATCCGGCCACGTTTTATGCTTCCTCCTGGAATGCTGTGCTTAAATCAACCGATGGGGGCAACACCTGGGAAGCTTACAGCAGTGGCCTGAGTACTGCCAATCGTTCTGTGGATGTCATCACAGTTCATCCCGAAAACCCCAATATTATCTATGGCGGCATTGGAGAAACTCTGATTGTTTCTACAGATGGAGGCAAAAATTGGAGTACCCACGCTGATGGGTATGGCAATGGGTTAGGGGTGAGCAGATTCTACCAGATTGTCGTTGACCCTTTTAATAACGACATCATTTATGTCGGCGGCGCAGCCGGTGAAATCTATAAATCCGCTGATGCTGGTCGTAATTTCATTCGTCTGGGCTTCAATGTTGGCGAGGGAGCCTTTAGTCTGGCAGCTCATCCCAACCAAAAGGATGTTTATCTGGCCGGGATCAACTCATACGAAGCGGGCATCATCAAGACTGAAAATGGGGTTGATTTTCGTTCAGTCAGCGCAGGTTTGATTTTTGGAGGAGCCGACTCGGCCTATTCCGCCATTACTTATGCTCCCAGCAATCCTGATATCGTTTATACCGGGAGTGGTTATGAAGACAACCGGGTGGCAAAAGGCATCTTCAAGAGTACCAATGGCGGCGAAAGTTGGCAAAATATTAGTAACGGCTGGGTTATTAACCCAAACAGTGGATGGCCTCATTACGTCAAAGCCATTGCGGTTCATCCCACCAATCCTGATATTGTGTTGGCGGCCACTGGGGCTGGTCTTTACAGAAGCGCCGATGGAGGAGCGACTTGGCGTACGCCGCGCGAGATACCGCCAGAACAACAGGAGTGGATTCTGATAGCAGACTCGCGCCAGGATTATCGTGTTCCGACTCAATATGGTGAGTGGGTCTACTTATGGGCTGAAAGCGCAAGTTCTATCAATTTTCAGCCAATGGTTGATGGCGGCAACGAATGTTATCGTAGTCCCAATCGTTCGTTCGAGTTAGAAATTTGTCGAGATACGTTTCGCGATTATTCGTCTGGAGGATTGGCGGTGCAATGGAAACCCCATCAGAATGGCACTTATCGTTTTGAATGGGATACGGACCATAGTTTTGAATTCCTTCAGCGGGGTAATCGTTTGGGTAGCGCGGGACCAGGTTCCGAACTTCCAAATAGCCGGGTTGTAAAGGATGCCGCTCAAGATTGGGATTCTTTCACTTGGTGGTTCAACTCTTGGCACAAAACATCAGATTTTGCGACCTACCATATCCGCATCTATATGCTGCAAGAGAAGTCTAAGGGTAAATGATTATGGGGTTAGAGGGATGGTTACAAAAAGAGAGGGCAAGAGAGAATGAGCCATAAAATTCACGTTTCACAGTTCTTCACTGCCGGCGGCACACTGCCGCCTAACTCTCCTTCTTATGTGCAACGCCCGGCCGATGACCAATTGTTCTACCGGGCACAGGCGGGAAACTTTTGTTATGTGCTTACTGCCCGCCAGATGGGCAAGTCCAGTCTGATGGTACGCACCGCTCACCGGCTGGAAAAGCAACAGGTAAAAACGGCTCAGATTGACTTGAATGATATAGGTACGGTGACTGCCGATGCATGGTATCTGAACCTGCTCACTGAGTTGGAAAGAGAATTGAGACTCTCAGTAGACGCTGAAGATTGGTGGCAAAAACAGGCTGCGCTATCGCCCGTGCAACGTTTTACCAATTTTTTAGGCGAAGTGGTCCTGCTGGAGATCGAAAGTTCTATTGTCGTCTTTGTAGATGAGATTGATACCACGCTCAAACTTAACTTCACCGATGACTTTTTTGTGGCCATTCGGGCGATGCACAATCGCCGCGCTATTGACCCAGTCTTTGGGCGCTTGACTTTTATCCTTCTGGGAGCGGCTACGCCGGCCGATTTGATTAAAGACCACAGCCGGACTCCCTTCAACATTGGCGACAGGATTGATTTACGTGAGTTTAGCCCGGCCGATGCTCAGATTCTCAGCCGGGGTTTGCAAAACATCTATCCCGAGCAGGGGCAAGCCATTTTCAATCGTATCTTCGACTGGACCCATGGACATCCTTACCTCACTCAGAAGTTATGCCTCAGCGTTGCCGAGTCAGAAGATGGCGATTGGCCCGTTGAACGGGTGGATAGGCTGGTGGAGCGGCTGCTTCTTGCAGCCGAGGCGCGTAATGAAACCAACTTACGCTTTGTCCAAAATAGCGTCGAGAATGTCGAGGATAACCAGCAGCGTCGCCAGTTGTTGAACATCTATAGGCGGGTGTATCGCGGGAAAAAGATTAAAGAAAATGTCCTGTCGCCAGAACAAAACCTGTTGCAACTCTTTGGTTTGGTGCGAGTTGAACAGGGTATATTGCAAGTGCGTAATGATATCTATCGCCGGGTTTTTGACTTAGACTGGATTAAGGTCAACACGCCTGTTGACCAGAGAAGGCGCATCCAGGTGCGTCTTCTCATGGTTATGGCATTATTAATCTTGCTACTTCTTGGTTCAGCAGTGTTGGGAACTTATACCAGATGGCAGAGAGAAGAACAAGCTCAAGTATACGAAAACAGCTTCAATAGCTCAGTCGATCCAACATTACGACTCAACAACCTGGCCAATTTATTCGAAATGCCAGGGTACGATGAAGTGGCGCATACTCTGTTCAACACGCTAACGCTTGATGAAAAAATCCAGCTATTTGACAATGCTACACCGGACTTACAGCCGCAAGTAAGAGAGGTCGTCAAGGGAACGTATACCTATTTGGCAGATACAGAGCCTAATAATCAGATACTGCAAGCAATGCAAACTGCACTTAATCTGTCAGAGGATGCAGAAAGCATAGCCCTGGCAAGTGAAGTTGGCCATTGGCTAAATGGGCGAACTGCCTCTACTCTTGAAGAAGCAAAGAATGCTTATAACGCAGCTATTGAGTTGAATAATCGGAACCCGGCTACCTACTTCGAGCGAGCTTTAATCCTGACTGCGCTGAGAGACAATAATGGGGCTTTGACCGATTTGGAACACGTCCTGAGTTTAAACAAACATTGGCAAGACCCCGTGCGACAAACAGTAGAAAGCAATAACCAACTCCATACGACCTTATGGGGTGAAAAAGAGGCATATCCGGCTTTAGTCAGATCCATGTCCCCACCAGAACTTAGCCCTGCCCTTGTCTCTACGCCTACAACTCGCTTAGGGGAACAATTAGATACGATTAAGAAAATTCAGGAAACATTAAATGCAATCTCCACCCCCATTCCCACCCCAATTCTTCCCTCTCTTATTCCTGTCCCAGATATTACCGACTTTGATCCCATCTTCATCCCTACTCCCCTTCCAGACTCTCTATTCAGACCTATCCCTACACCAATTCATATACCAGAAATTCCTAATATTCCCTCCATTCCTACAATTCACCCTATTCCCGACTATCAGCCCATTTATGTTCCTCCTCCAAACATTCCCGATTATCAACCCGTTTATATTCCTCCTCCTTAAATATTCCTCCTCTGAAAATATTGGACGGTTTTTTACCCTGTTTTGGGTGTTTGAACCGTCAAAAGACAATATAAGATCAAGCGGTGATACCTACTATTTGACATAACTAAGATTAGACATCCCGCAATTACCATTTCTTTTTGGTTTTGACGACTAATCCCTTGGCCACCACTGGAGATTAGCCTGGGTTAACGACTGGACGGATACTCGCTTGGACAAGAATCTCCTCTGCGTGCTCCCCCGTTTCCGGTTGGCGACAATTGGTGGTACCTCCGAGTATCCAGATCAAACTCCTATGCGGGTACACAACACCAGCGAAAAAAACGATCTTTGACCAGCCTACTTACGCTGAATATTAACCTGACGTTTCTTCAACCAATGGTTCGAGCCGAACAGCGTAGCCTAATTTGCTTAGGCGACGACTCAAGCGATTAACCACCGCCACTTTTTTGCGCTCATCAAAGTAGTTATCACCAAGATCACGATAAACTTCGTGATGAGACAACATATGATAAGCACTGATGATTATCGAATGAGCGACGGCAATAATGGCTCGTTTCTTGCCCCGTCGCCCCACCAGTTGTCGGTACTGAGCCGACAGGTAGGTGTCTTTGGTGCGAGAAGCAGCCCAAGCGGCTTGGCTCAAGGTGGACTTCAAAGCTTGATTACCGGGCTTGGTTTTGCCAGAGTAACGTTTGCCGGCACTCTGCTGATTGCCAGGGGCCAACCCACTCCAAGCGGCAGCATGTTTAGCCGTTGGAAAATGGCTCATATCCGGCCCCAACTCAGCCACAATGATGACGGCTATCTTCCAATCGACCCCGGGAATAGTGGTCAGCAAAGCAACCGCCAAGATGGCCGGCAATGACTGGTCGAGGGGCCAGGTCAGCGCTCGTTCGATCAGCAATTCCGTCAGCTCCTGGGCCTGTTCCATCGCCGGCAACGCTTGCTCCCCCATCGTTTCCAGGTGTTGGTCAATCCGTTTTTCCAGCAGAACCAGTTTCTCATCCAAATAATCAATGTGGCTCAACAATTGGGCCAGCATAAAACGATGATGCGCTTCAACTTGTCCGGTTAACGCTTTTTCTAACACGCCAATTTTCTTCCGCAGCCGCCCCTTGGCCAACTCAGCCATGACCGCTGGGTCGGTCTGACCGGCAATCAATTCTTCCAACATCGCCCGCCCCGATACCCCAAAAATGTCACTGACCACTGAAGCCAGCTTAATGTTTGCCCCTTCCAGCAGTTTCTGTACTCGATTCACCTGGCGCACTCGTTCTTGAACCAATTTGGTTTGATAGCGGGTCAGATCACGCAAATCTCGCTGAGCTTTGGGCGGAATGAAACTACCCTTGAGCAAGCCGTGTCTGAGTAACTCCGTTAGCCATTCTGCATCGCCCAGATCCGTCTTGCGTCCTGGCACATACTTCACATGTTGGGCATTGGTCAACAACACTTCAAACTCCCCTTCCGGCAAATTGTATATCGGCTTCCAGTAGTCGCCCGTACTCTCCATCGCCACATGCGTACATCCCCAATCCCTCAGCCACTCCACCAATTCCAGTAAATCTGGCGTGGTCGTGCCAAAAGTCTTGACCTCTTGTTCCACGCCGCCTCCGTTCCTCGGTCTACTTCGACAGGCCACCACCGTCTTCTTGTGAACGTCCAGACCTGCACAATGTGTGTATACGACTTGCATCTGTTACCTCCTAATGACTATCGTGGCTGATCAGATGCCTGTTTGCATTGAACCAGCCCGCAAGTTCAGTATATCATCACTTGTGTTGTTATTGTCCAGAACGCTGCACCCCATTTTCATTCTTGGTGGTGAGCCGTCAGGCTCGTGTTAACTCCTATCCCTTTAGAGATCAATTTTTAAGTACCAACAGTAGCAGCCATTTAACTATATTTTAGGGAAAAAACATATTGTCGGCACATGGCTATGTTAACTGGTACTTGATGCACCGCTCTCATCAATTTTGGAGGAAGCCCTTGCTCCAGAAATCTAGCCTCAATTTCCGCGAAAGTTTCGAGTCCGGGTCGAAATTCGACCTTGGCCAGAGAATCGGCCAGAAAAATCAAACCGATTTCGCGGGTATAATCTTGATGGCGTCGAGCCAAGACTGTACATTCTAATCGAAACTGGTCTGATTTCACAAAAGCTAGGTCAAAATTGCCCTGTTGATAACCAATCTGTCTGAGCTTGCCTAACTCGTAGTGTAAACCAGTTATGCTAGCAATGTAGTCGATCTGATCAGGCGACAACTGGGCAGCCAGCAGTGATCGGAGGACCAAGGGATCGTGACGGAGAAGTTGTTCAGAGATGGCCTCGTGTCCTTTGAAACTGCGGGAACCAGAGTGGTTAACCTTTCTGCCGGCCCATTTGCCAAGATCGTGTACAACACATGCAACCAAAAGCAATTCCCATTTAGATTTGTGTTGGACAAACTCATTCTTTAATTCTTGTATAAAGGGTACGCCCCAGGCCAGGCAGAATATAGGTACTTCGGTCTTCATCGCAATCAATACCCGCCGGGTATGTTCAAGCACACCCCACTGATGCCAGTCGGGATCATGTTCAAGTGGATCATCTATATCGTGCCAGTTTCCATCGATCAAGTGCGAAGCTAGGGACGGTAGTTGTTCCAAGATTAAGGCGCTCATAGAGGGGATATTCCTTTTGTCAGTTGTGGGGTATATTGCGTGGCGTCTATTCGATTGACTATCAGGTGCCACACAACACATAGTCGCTTGGTGAAAAATTTTTCTGGGAAAATAGGCCTTATTCTATTGCTCGGTCAGAGCGATGGACCTTGTAAAGTATCCAGGCATCATAGCCATAGAAAGCAGTGATAAGCAAAAAGAACATGCCTTGGCTTAGCGGAAGGCCGAAAAAAGCTATGTAACTATAGGGATCACTGTAAACAGATAGGCCCCAGAAAAAGATGCCAGTTGTCAATACCACCCCCAGCCAGCCACCCAATTTCGGATGCGATTTGGAGATGCTGCTAATTCCAATAATGGCGAGAAAGATTACCCAATTCCTGATCTAAACCCCTTTCATCGTTATCTGCTTTTATCTTTTACTGCTTTAACTTTACCAGTAAACATCTAACTCATCTCGCCAGAAAGTTCCCCAAAATTACCCCAAATCATACAGAATATTCAAACTTCAATATTGAGCAGGGTAAAATGGGACAAATTTTATATTATAGAAATATTTGTGGGAACAAATATTAGGATGAGTGTAGTGCGTTTAGCAGGGGACTATTCAATTATCTAGAGGGAACAATAGATCGATGGCATTTGGTCGAATTCTGGAAATCAACCTTTGACAACCAATACATAGCCAACACCCCAAACCGTTTTGATTTCTAAATATCGACCTATTTCTTTATGATTTCCTAGCCATTTTCTCAAGTCGTCCATCTGCCTACTGAGGGCTTGATAATACAACTTCGGCTCGTCCGGGTCATCTGAAGACCAGCCTATTTCTATCAGTTGCTCTCTAGTGCAGGTTTCACTGAGGTTCTGGGCTAGATAACACAGTAAACTTCTTTTCTTGGGGGAAAGCTCATTCAGGGTGACAGGCAGTTGACGATGATCGATTGTTTTGATGACAAGTTTGGTTCTATCTTTACCACAACTTACATCTAACACTATATTTGCCTTTTGTTGTGTTTTGAGAAAACTTTCAAACAAGGGGGAAAAAAGAGTTTGCCCTTGCAATACCCCATAGTTTTGGAGAACTTCTTTGACAGAATTGCCTACACTCTTCGTTGGAAGTGCTTCTTGAGCCACATCAATCAGGAAATTCTTATAGTATTGTTCCAAATCCTCCCAAATTGCGGCACATGCTGAACGAATACTTTTGTGCTCTAAAAGCTTCTCCGGTTTAGTGTCCACGGTTATTTCACCACTCAACATCAAATGGGACAAGTATTTGCCCAGCAAAGCATGTCCTCCTCCTAACTCATAAATCCTCTTTTTCACTTTCTCTTGCATGACCTGACTGAATTTATCAGAAATTCCTCCTGCTCGGTACCATTGTCTGTCAATTGAGAAAAAGGCATCTTTCTCATTAAGTAATGAGAGCCAGCAGATCGAATGATCTATACCCTGATCAAATAAACGCTCCACTCTGTAAAAGCCAGTCAGGTCTATATCAAGATTAGTCATGAAAATGTAGGTGATATTCAACTTTGGTCGCCTATTCCGCAAGCCATACAGAAAGTTTAGAAAGTCTTCACCTAAGGAATGTTGTAAAGACCGGTTAAAATTATCAAAGATAACAACCAGATCAATTTCATCTCCAAATTTTTGACTCTCAATTAATAACTGGTTTTTCAGTGTAGTCAGATTATCTTCCCCAAGTGCATCGACATTGGCACCTAGAGCTCTTAGGAATTCTATGTATATGCTGGGTGGATCGGTAGCAATATCGCAGTCAACTCTGATGATCTTTAGGGCATCTGATAAACCATACTTCTTCAAAACGTCGGGCCTATTAAAAATGAAGTAAGCGTTCAGGGGGGATTCTTCCGCTGAATTCTAGTCAATTTCTAATGTTCTTCTAGCGATATTCCGATACAAGTATGATACG